>NZ_BMXO01000015.1:0-110336 GCF_014651795.1 Vreelandella hamiltonii
TTGAATTCAGGAGAAAAAGTACGTCGTTTCTTGGTCATCAGACACCTCGCTTCTGGTGGCAATATTACCACCTACGTTGGTGCCCGGTTTTATTGAACCACTACAAAAGGAGATGCGATGGAAATGAGGGAAATGAGGGAAATGAGGGAAATGAGGGAAATGAGGGAAATGAGGGAAATGAGGGAAATGAGGGAAATGAGGGAAATGAGGGAAATGAGGGAAATGAGGGAAATGAGGGGTGTAGGATGTGTGACGTGGGAGGGCGCTTCAGCGCGCGACGATCAAGCCACCAACCCAACGATAATGCCTCCAAAAACGATAACGCCACCAACAACGACAACGCCACCAACCCCGTAGCGCGGCGTAACGAGCAAAGCGAGGCACCCGCGAAGCACCGTAACGCGGTGCCGATCCAGCCACCCAAGCCAATCACAAAGCAAGAGTCCACTTCAGCCGCAAAGATCAACCCACCTAGCCAGCCAACCCCGTAGCGCGGCGTAACGAACGAAGTGAAGCACCCGCGAAGCACTGCAACGCGGTGCCGATGCAGGCACCCAAGTCACGAAAAAATTTTCGCCAGATAGGTGACCTAAGCAGATTTTATGAATAGAGTATGATTAAACAGGCAAAACGAGCGGGCACGATAATAGAGGATATGTAGCCTAGCCTAAGGTTGTGGTTTTTAAAATCAATGACTTAGGTGTTTATTTGGGGCTGCACAACATCAATGGCTGTGATCGCCCAGTTATTGGGGTTATGTAGCGGGCTATATAACCACTGTTAACTGTTCAGGAGAATCATGCATTACTTCGCGTACGGGTCGAATATGTCACTTTCTCGATTAAGAGAACGAGTTCCAAGTGCGGAACCTGTTGGTTGTTTCGCACTCGCCGAGCACGACTTGAGGTTTCACAAGTCGAGCAAGGATGGTTCAGGAAAGTGTGACGCTTATTTCACCTCGGATTCCGGGGATATGATATATGGCGTCTTGTTCAAAATTGATCCAAACGAGAAATCTGCTTTAGACAAGGCGGAGGGGCTTGGGTATGGGTACGCTGAAAAGAAAGTGACAGTCAAAGCTCATGACGACTCTCCAATAGTGGCGACAACCTACATTGCTACGAAGATAGACGAGAAATTAAAACCGTATTCTTGGTATGTAAATCACGTCTTAGTAGGAGCAGCCGAAGCATCGCTTCCATCGGATTATATCGAAGCTAAAATCAACTCGATTGACGCAGTCGAGGATAGTGATAGAGAAAGAGATGCAAAGCAGCGTGCCATACACAGTTAACAAGGCCAGGCACGGCGACGGCTTTTTCGTTGCGGCTGCGCCTACGCTACAAAGCCGCGCGTGCTGGCGGCGTTTGGCTAATAGGCGGTGTTTGTGCCAACTAAACGTATCAAAGGAAAAGTATGACGGTTGTCGTTTCTTGGACTAGAAAAACGAATACTGGCCGTGAACTCTGGGTGATGTCTGATAGTCGGCTTAGTGGTGGAAAGTGTTGGGATTATGGGCCAAAGATATTTGGGATGGGTCGAAGTGATGCTGTAGTTGCATTTGCAGGTGATACAGCGTGGAGCTACCCGTTAATTGCACAAGTTACGTCTTACGTAGAATCATTCATTAACTTAAGAGAGCGGGCCGTAGATTTTATTGATGCACGAAAAAAAATAATTCGAATGCTTAATGAATCACTTAATTTTGTTTCCGATGCCGCTGACCCATCTTTAGAAGTGCCAGACTGCACATTTATTTTTGCAGGGTATTCAGCGCGTAAGAAAGAATTTATGATAAATAAAGTTGTTTTTAACTCCAAGAGAAAGAAGTTTGAGCTCAAGCCATCAAAAGAAATAAATGGTGAGTTATTAGCTGTAATAGGTGATAAAAAACCTGTTAGTGCAATCTCTCGTATTGTTTCTGAAGGCGAAAAAAAGAACACAAAAACTGGATTTAAGCTTGATATGATCCCGTCAGAAGCTTTTGTTAAAGTTCTTTCATCAAAACGCTTTCGAGAAATAGGTGGTGCACCACAGTTAACCAAAATATACCAGAACATGAATCAGCAGCACATTGGTGTTTACTGGCCTCCTGAATTGCCACACGATGAGCAGAAAATCTATCTTCGTGGCCGTGAGTTAGGAAAATATGAGGCTTTAGATCATCCATGGGTATTTGATCCATCATCGAATAAACTTTACTGGCATGACTTCTCTCCAATAGAGATGCAGGCTAAAGCGAAAGTCGAAAGGCAACCAGTAATTGTTTCGTACATATCAGAGCCTAACAAATAAAGGCACCGGACGCGATAAGACTGCGCCGGTGCTTTAGGCGTTATAGGGCTGCTTGATAGGTTAAAGCCCTACTAAACGTTTAGCCTTTAAAAGAATAGCTTTAAATATTCACAAGAAAATGGGTGAAAAAATGGAAGCAGAGATAGCAAGTACTTCAAGTATTTCACCAAAGGCATTTCTAAAAGCTAGAAGGCCAGAGCGTTTTTCGGATTCAATAACTAAGGATGTAGGTAAACTAGATCGTTCTGTTTTGGAATTTCAGCTGTCTACGCTTAACAGAAGAAATATGGAGTTGGCATTTGAAGATTTCGCTAAAAAACTCTGTGAGAAAGTAATTTGCCCAAATTTGCTGGAACAAACAGGTCCGGTTGCTGGTGGTGATGGAAAAGTAGATACACAAACCTTTCCTGTATCAGAACAATCTAAAGTTCTTTGGTATATAGGAGTTGAAGGAAATTCCAATAACGAACGATGGGCTTTTGCAGTAAGCACACAAGAAGATTGGAAAGCCAAGTGCAAGAAAGATGTTCGAAAAATAAAGGCCACTGGACGAGATTACACAAAAGCATTTTATGTAACAAATATGTATGCAAAAGCTAATCAGCGCAGTGAGCTGGAAGATTCGTTAAATAAAGAAACTGGAATTGATGTAAGAATTCTTGATATCTCTTGGATACTGGATCAAATATTCACCAATGGCTACGAACAATTAGCAATTGATTGCTTGTCGATTGATATAGACTGGCGCCGAGAAATAGAAATCGGAGTTAATGACTACGCTAGAAATGTAAGGCTAAATGAGCTCGAAGTAGCAATAAAAAATGAAATAGAAACTAGTAAAGTTCTCCCTCACCAATTGGATTGGTTATTAGAAATCGCGGTATTGTCAAAAGAGCTCGAAAAGCCCTCAATTGAAACGCAAGGTCTTTTTCTAAGAGCTATTAGAGCAGCTGAAAACTTTGGCACAATTTTTCATCGATTTAATGCTCATTATCAGTATGCTTGGGCTGCCTATTGGTGGTTTGAAGACATGGCTATATTTGGTGAGCAACTATTGTTATGTTTGCAGTTAGCGAAAGGAATTGAACAATCGGGCCAATGGGGAGATACAGTATCGCTTCTTGGTCTCTATTCGAGCTACTATCGAGGTAGTGAAGGTGAAAGTGATTTGGATATCGAATCACTTCTGTCAGAGGCAAAAGGTGAACTAAATAAGCTTGCAATAAAGGATGAACGACCTAGTAATTCTCTGATGTCTCGGGTCTATATTGAATTGCTAAATTTGCATTCCATCAAGAATATAGCCCAAGCTTCAGCCATATTTTCATCAATGCACGAAATTATGAAAGAAGGTGAGAGTTTAGTAGGTTTTTCATTTAATGAAGTATCCGACTTGGTTACCGAGTTAGATAGTTTTTTTGGCGAATTAGAAAGTTATGAAAATTTACTTGACTATATCACAGAGTATACCTCACGTCGTGAGGGCGAAGTTAGGGGCGCTGTTCTCTGGCTAAAAAGGGGCGCAAGGCGCCTAGAATCTAACGAACCATATCAATCAATAAAGTTAATTGGTAAATCTCTTGCAGCGCTATACAAAAAGGAGTCCAAGAAAGACCTTTATGCCGCATTAAATATTCTTTCAGCAGCTTACACGGAAGTTGGTTTGCTTTGGGCATCGCGTGCGAATTTATTGCTCGCTGCATCAATAGTTACAGACGAATTTTGGCGTAGCGGTGACATTCTATCTGCCCAAGTATACGCATATATACGGCTTGCTAAAGTTGAACTTCAGTTAGGCCGCTTAAATTATGCTCTCGCATGGTGGGAGCTGGCATCTGTTGTCTCGTCTCAGGTTGAAGAAGAAACCATATCAGAAACTGAACACCTTTCTTTTGATGCATATTTGTCTCAATGCATACTCAATACCCCTTTCGATGGACTAAGTTCTATTCAACGCTTACCCGATCTTTTGGATAAGACGCAACTATTCGTTAGTAGATCCATGTTGTTATATTCACTAGGTCATGAAGAACTTGTAGAAAATGAGTATGAATTGAATATAGACAACGAGTATATAGATTATCTAGTAATGGTTAGAGATGCAGATTTAGGTGCGGCTGTACCAGAGCTAATTGATTGTGAAGAAAGATATGGTCACTTGAAAAGTTACGTTCTGGGTTGTGAAATTGGAGTTTGTTTTCCTTTTAGAAGTCCTTTGGTGGAACTAGCGGAAACACTACTTTCTGTCATGGAAGGTTTTTTATCAACAGGAATGGTTGATCAAGTATTTGTATACGAGTCTCGCCTTGAAATTGAAATTACAGCCAATGACGATGACGAAATTGAGATATCACATGAAATAGATGATGCAAGTGGCACTCTGAAAATGAATGTTCTGTGTTCATCATTTACCCCTGATATGTTGAACATTTCTGGGCAAAAAATTATTCAAGAATGGCTTCATGATTTTGTTATTGACGTATTCTCACGCATGGTTAGGCCCAAAAATACAGAGAAGACTTTGGAATCGATGCTTGTCGAAGACAGGGCTCTAGAGCGTTCCGTACCATTTGGGTCATGCTTTGTTGGTTTACAAAACATAATGGGTAATGATGCAGTTAGTCGTATTAAGTCTCTTCTGCGTGAATCTGAATACAAAAAATACGACATGCTCCGTTCTTTGCCATGGGATTCTAGCTTTCCAAAGTCTAAACCGGCGAGCAAACCATTGACCGATTTTAAGCCTGGCAAGGGAAAGCCACCCGAAGGGTTGATTGATGGTGAAAGTTTGTCCCATAAAGATATTAAGGTACAGTATCTTATCAAAATAAGGTTGTGGGATAGAACTGTATGGCGTGGAACTGGATATGCACTTTATCCCAATGGAGACATTGAATTAACTTTGCTTTTTGAAGATGAACAGGCCGCAGAAGCTATTTTTTCAGATTTAGAAAATGAAATTGGTAGTGAAGACAAAGGAGATCGATTAAGAATATCAATTATTAGAAATATTGACCGAAAAAATCCTGCGCATTACAGAATTTGCATTAGTGAAAACATCACTTTTGACTCAAACAAAACTGTTCAGATGGTTGCCAGAAATAACACAATGACCCCTTCTACATCTGAAAATCTTGATAGGTTTCTATCTGCATTTGACGAGCGAAAAAGCTATATTTTGAGCTATGCAGTAGTTAAGAATGAACGGGTTGTAGAGAACTCATTAGAGAAGAAAAAATTCATCCGAAAGTTTGATATTAATGTTTTAGAAGCATGGAAGATAGGGCCAAATGATATAGAAGTGATGGCCATTCATTCAAATGATGACCCTCTAATTCCAGACGGGGTAGGTAATGCTCCTGTAATTGAGTCTCTAAAAAGGAAGTTTGGTCAGTGAAGCCCTATAACAAGTCAAAGCACGAGGACTTGGCAAAGCTGTCATCTTTTTTTCAAAAAATCCGCCATCTCTACCAAGCCAGTGTTTGAGGCGTTAGGCGTCATGCCAAAGTGAGGGGAAATGGCAAATTATAGAGATTTATCTGACCGTCTTGCGGTACTAAAAGCTATCGAAGAATTCGACACACTTGGTCGCATTGAATTCCTAGAAAAATATGGCTATGGCAAGGCGCTCAGTTTTATGCTCATTTACAATGGGCGCCAGTACGATTCAAAAGCGATTGTCGGGGCAGCATATCAACACCAGTTTGGTCGGCCGTTACTCAATACGGATTTTTCGGGTGGTCAGGCTTCAGTTGTTCCGAAGCTAGATAGTCTAGGTTTCAAAGTAGTAGCCTTAAAGGTAACAGATGAAACAGCCGCTTTGCCTGAGGAAGTGCCAGCATCAATGTGGGAAGGTGGAAAGCGCACCATATCAGTAAATATTTATGAGCGTAACGCTAATGCCAGGGCGGCCTGCATTGAGGCAAACGGCTCTAGTTGTGCTATTTGTGAATTCGATTTTGGAAAAAAATACGGAACGCAATTCCAAGGCTTTATCCACGTGCATCATAAAACCCCTGTTTCCAAAGTTGGTTCAAGGTACAAAGTCGATCCTGCAAAAGATTTGGTGCCACTTTGTCCCAATTGCCATGCAGTAGTGCACTATGGCAACGAAAATAGGTCTCTCGACGAGGTAAAACGTCTGTTGCGAAAGGCTGAGAAATCGGGTATCTGAGAGCGTCCAGCAAGTGAATCCAGCGAACCATTTTGCTGACGCCTCAAGCGACCGCTTATTCAAGCCGTTATGCGCAAGTTGAATTTATCGATCGCATGGAATTAATAAAAATGAGTAAGTTGTACGTCATTGGCAATGGATTTGATCTTTATCACAATCTAAATACCAGATATAGCACTTTTGGTGTCTATTTGAAGGAAAATTACACTGATATTTATGGGCAGCTCGTAGAATATTTTGGCCTACCCGATTTGGATGACAAAGGAGAATGTGAATATAACTATACATTGTGGGCTGACTTCGAAGGGAGTTTATCCCTTTTAGATCAAGAAGTTGTATTAGATGCTCATAGTAATTCCATTGCAAATCTTGGCTCACCTGGTTTTCGCGATAGAGATTGGGGAGCCTTTGCTATTGATATTGAGAGTGTAGTTAACAATCTAACCTTAGTCCTATTTAAAGCCTTTTCAGAGTTTATTAGGGATATTGATTTCCCTTCTCTCTATCATGACCTAAAGCTTAATCTTGACAAAAACGCCATCTATATAAACTTTAATTATACCGATACGTTAGAGCGATATTACGGCATCTCAAGAGATAATATTCTATATATTCATGGCAAAGCTAATGAATTAAATGAAAATTTAATTCTTGGTCATGGTGTAGATCCAAATAATTTCAACTCGGAAGGGCTTAAACAGCCAGAAGGTTTAAGTGGTGAAGAGTCTGAAATATGGATAGAGCAGATGGCTGATAGCTATGATCATTCTTTTGAGTTGGGAAAGGATGCGCTTTTTCAGTATTTTTTACGCTCTTATAAGAATACAAAAGAAATAATTGAATTAAATGCAAGTTTATTCGACAGCTTGACCCACATTCGAGAGATAATTATTTTAGGTCATTCACTTTCAAAAATTGACCTTCCTTATATGAAAAAAATATCTGTGAATTTAACGTCAAGTGTGATCTGGTCTGTTTCTTATTACGGGAATAATGAAAAAGAAAGGCATAAAAGAACTTTGACTGGGCTAGGTGTTGAGAGTGATAAAATAAGACAATTTAAACTCTATGATTTAATATAGGTAAAGGTAAATGAAAACGTATAAAAAGTAGATGTAATCGACCATAAAAGCGTCGCTTATATTGCTGTCGCAACTGCGTGGCACTTTCGACGACGTCTAAGCTAGGCATTGAGGCTGTAGAAAACCCCTTTGACAGCTAGGCTTTGGAAGGATCGGAAAAAACAAGTGAGGATTAGTCAGCATCCCGCGCTTCAAGGTTTACAGCTACGATTAGAACGCCATGGTAGTGTTAAACTACCAAGATCAGCTCCAGTGAGGTAATTTTGAATACGCATTACATTACTTGATCGAGAATAAACTCGACTTGTCGGTTTTCAATCCGGGATATCACAACGACAGGTCGGTTGGCCTATGATCCGCCATCTTGTTGAAGATCATCTTGTCTGCCTATTCAAAAGGCATCACCTAAGGACTAAGCCCCACCAGCCCACCACCCACAAAGGAAGCGCATGCCCTACGAACTCGATAACCGTCTGGTCATTGGCGTTGCCTCCAGTGCGGTCTTTGATCTGAGCGAATCCGATGCCGTCTTTCGCCGCGAGGGGGAGGAGCAGTACCGCGAATATCAGGAAAAGAATCTTGAGGTTCCGCTCCCCAAGGGCATCGCGTTTCCGTTTATCAAGCGGCTGCTGGCGTTGAACGACTTGAGCCCCAGCCCGGAAGACCCGCTGGTGGAGGTGGTGCTGCTGTCACGCAACGACCCGGATACCGGCTTGCGCGTCATGAAAACCATCGAGCACTACGGGCTGGGCATTACCCGGGCGATCTTCATGCAGGGGCGTTCGCCCTATGAGTACATTCCCGCGTTGAACATTGCGCTATTTTTGTCTGGCCACAAGCCAGACGTGGAGGCCGCCATTGGCAGCGGGCACCCGGCGGGGCAGGTGCTGGATTCCATGTTTGACGACGATGAAGACGACCAGACACTGCGCATCGCTTTTGACTTTGATGGCGTGCTGGCGGGCGACGAATCCGAGTCGGTCATGCAGGCATCAGGTCTCACGGCTTTCCATGATCATGAAGTCAAGAACGTGATGCAGCCCCACCATCCTGGGCCACTGAAAGAGTTCCTGGTACGCATTTCAAGAATCCAGTCGGCGGAAGAAGCGTACAAACAGCGCCACCCGGAGTATGAAAACCGTATACGCGTTTCGATTGTTACCGCCCGCAATGCGCCTTCCCACGAACGCGCCTTGAAAACGCTGAAAAGCTGGGGTGTCATGGCCAACGATGCGTTCTTCCTGGGCGGCATCGAGAAGGGCAGGGTGCTGGGTGTGTTGAAGCCGCACATCTTCTTCGATGATCAGTCTGGTCATTTGCAGTCCGCCAGTGCGGTGGTGCCTTCTGTTCATATTCCGTTTGGTGTCACCAACCAGCCCAGGGCGAAGGCAGACGAGCCTGATGCCGGTAGCTGACCCTTTTCACTTTAGATGGTGGGAACCGACATGACCCTGATGACGCTCCTGTTATTCATACCTGCATGTTTTGCCCTGAACATGGCCCCCGGCCCCAACAACCTGCTCTCCATGGCGAATGCCAAGCGATACGGCATACGGGTGGCCTGCTATGCGGGGATGGGTCGGTTGGTGGCCTTTGTGGGCATGATTACATTGGCCGCTACCGGGTTGGCCACCGTGCTGCATACCTCCGAAAAGGTGTTTCTCTCCGTCAAAATCGCCGGTGTGCTGTACCTCCTCTGGCTGGCGTATCAGCTCTGGAACGCAGACCCAGCAGAAGGCGATAGCGAGGCGCTGGGCGGCAAGAATCTGCTTCAACTGGCGAGGCAGGAGTTCCTGCTGGCAGCGGGCAACCCCAAAGCCATCCTGATCTTTACCGCGTTCCTGCCCCAGTTTGTCGACCCTGCGGGTTCCGTAGGGCTTCAGTTCCTGATACTCGGGACGCTGTTTCTGATGCTGGAGTGGGTCGCCATCGCCGGTTACGCGTTCTTCGGCAAGGCATTGCGCCACTGGTTCTCGCGCCCCTCCATGCGGCGCCTGTTCAATCGAGTGTGTGCCGGGTTATTGGGAAGTGCGGGAGCAGGGCTGCTGTTGGCCCGCCGTGAGTGAAGGGGATCGAAATGACTGCCGATTGGGGGGAGAAACATGCCTGAAGTGTCGAGAGCGGTATTTCCTGATGATCTACACGCTGTGCTGGCTCTCTATCAAGAGTATATCGACAGCACGTCGGTGGACCTTTCTTTTCAAGGAAATGATCAGGAGTTCAGCCAGCTAGCTGAAAAGTACTCCTCTGAAGAGTCACAGATATTTCTGCTGAAAAAAGAGGGTGTGCCGGTGGGTTGCGCCGCTTTTCGGAAGCTGGACGCCCACACGTGTGAAATGAAACGGGTCTATATCCGACCTGGTGCCCGCGGCAACCAGTGGGGGGCCATGCTAATGGATAGAGTGCTGCAGGCGGCGAATGAGAGTGGCTACAAGAAAATCTGCCTGGATGTACTGCCCGAATTTACGGCAGCTTTGAAGCTATACAAGTCATATGGGTTTGTGGAGCATCCACCCGTCACGCATAACCCCGTGCCTGGAACGCATTTTCTGGGATTGGATTTAAAGAACTAGCGGCAATGGTCGCATTACCCGTGAGGATTCCACCCTTTTGATGGCTATTCCAACGATACCCAGTGAAGCGCAGCAGGCCCAGCAAGTAGCGAAAAAGGTGCTAGGTGAGTCGATTGTTGGTATTTACCTCTTTGGTTCTGCGGTAGTAGGCGGCTTAAAACCTGATAGCGACGTCGATATCCTTATTAGCGTTGCCCAGCCGCTGTGCCGCGAACAGAGGAAGGCATTGGCGGCCCAATTGATGAGTGTGTCCGGTGCGATCGGCAATATACATGGCATCAGGCCATTGGAGCTGACCGTGATAACGGTTTCAGGGGAGGCTCCCTGGCCATTTCCTCCGCAAGCGGAGTTTGTATATGGGGAATGGATGCGCGAGCAGTTCGAGGCGGGCAGTGTACCAGCCCCTGCCCGTGACCCTGACCTGGTCATCGTCTTGAAAAAAGTGAGGGAGCATGGCCTGGCGCTTCATGGCCCCAACGCTGCAGAGGTTATCCCCTCGATACCTATGGCTGATATCCGAGTGGCCATTCAACATGCCTTGCCCACTTTGTTGGCAGAATCGCAAGGGGATGAACGTAACGTGATTTTGACCCTGGCTCGCATGTGGCTCACAGCCTCTACCGGCACTATCGAGCCTAAAGATGTGGCTGCAGAGTGGGCGGAGAAGCGGGCTCCTTCAAGGTACGCAGCGCAATTGAAGTATGCGCGGGAAGGCTACCTGGGAATCGTCGATGATCAATGGCTAGACAGGCAAGAAGAGTTTGATGCACTGGTAGGCTATATGGAGCGCGCTATAACCTTGTCTTTATCGTAAAAAGCTTGGTAACGGTGTAGTAACCGCGAATCATCACGCAGTGTTGGCCCTATTAGCCGAGCCACGGGCTGCTCTTGGTGGCGCGCCGTGTGCGGCTTTGTTCGGGCACGATGCCAGGGGATTAAATTGACTGACTTGGAGATGGTAGCCAGCCAGTGCTAGTTATGGAAATGGAGTGCTGATATTGAATGGATTATTTTTCCCCGTGATTGAAACCGCGCGGTTGATACTTAAACCCTTGGCCATCAATGACTCGGATAGCCTGCTGGAAATCTTTTCTGATCATGAGGTCATGCGGTATTGGAACACTGCACCTTGGGCAACGATTCAGGACGCCATTGATTTCATTAATGGAAGTCATGAGTCGATGCGCCGTGAAGTGTCGCTGGTGCTCGGCGTGTATGTGAAGTCGACAGGTGAGTTGGCTGGCAAGTGCATGCTGTTCAGCTACGATCAAGCATCCAAACGGGCTGAAATCGGGTTTGGGTTGGGCCGTTCATGCTGGGGGCAGGGGTATATTCATGAGGCTGGCGAGGCGTTGATTCAGTACGGCTTCAACTCATTGGGGCTCCGGCGGATTGAAGCAGAGATTGACCCAGAGAACCAGGCGTCAGCGAAAGCACTAGGTAAGCTCGGGTTTTCTCAAGAGGGGCTGCTAAGGCAGCGCTGGGAAGTCAATGGCGTTGTCTCTGACTCGGCAATGTATGGGCGCTTGGTCAGTGATCTTCCCACATAGCGGATGGCGGTGTCCGCCCGCTGGTGGAGCCTGGATGGCTGCCTACTTTTCTATTGGTGGCGCTGCCTCGCGGGTGCCTCGCTGATCGCTCGTTACCACGCGCTACGGGTGTATTACCTTGGGTAGCGGGTAGCATCGTCGTGAGGCGATGCGCTCATATCACGCGCTTTCTCGCAGTATTTCAATGATCGTTTGCCTTAGCCAGTTGTGCCCGGGATCGCTTTCTCGCCGTGAGTGCCAGACCATGTCGTATGCAAACGGGTCGATGGGGTAAGGGGGCGCGAAGAGCTGCAGCGGTGAGTCTTCCAGAAATAGATCGAAGCTGCGCTGGGCGGTTGTCACGATCAGGTCGGTGTTGGCCACCACACGGCTGGCGGCGCCCCAGTGGGGCAAAGTGATGGCGACCCGGCGGGTGACGCCTTCGCGATGCAGCGCGTTCTCTATCTCGTTGCTTTCACTGCTGTGCATGGCCACCAGCACGTGGGGCCTCGAAAGCCACGCCGTTTTATCCAGGCTGCCTGTGCTGGGCAGTGTGTTTTTATCCGCCGCACAAACGAAGTGTTCGATGAAGAGCGTATGGGTGCGCAATTCATCGGAAAGGGGCGACGGGAACACGCCAAACGCCATGTCGATCTCTCCATCATGGACCCCTGCCAGCATCGAGGCTCGGCTGCCTTGCGCGACTTGAAGCTCGACCCCCGGGGCGTCGGAGCGCAAGCGCTGTACCAAGCCCGGCAGAATTACCCGAGAGCCATAGTCCGACATGGTCAGCCGAAACACCCGCTTTGCCTGGGCGGGGTCGAAGGCGGGCTGGTCGAGCAGTGCGCCGAGCTGATGCAGCGCTTCCGTCAATGCCGGTAGCAGCTCGCTGGCGCGAGAAGTGAGCTCCAGTTTGCCTGTTCGTCGCACCAGCAGCGGGTCGTCAAAGATGGCACGCAGGTGGGCGAGTGCATGGCTCACGGCAGGTTGGCTTTTATGTAAGCGGCGTGCTGCTCGCGAGACATGCTTTTCCACCAGTAGCGCGTGTAGGGTAACCAGCAGGTTGAGATCGATGCGTCTTAAATTATTCATAGCTCGAATAGTTGAAAATAAAAAAAGGAATTTCAATTCTTGAAATGAATTATACAAGATAAAAGGCACCTTACAGATGTATCAGGAGTCTTGGCATGAACTCATTTTTCAGCGTAGTGGCACTGGCGGCAGTGGCGGTTATCGCGGGCGCTTTGGTGCCGTTTCAAGCAGGTAGCAACGCCGAATTGGGCCGAGCGCTGGGCCATCCTCTTTGGGCGACACTGGTCTCTCTGATGGTGAGTATTCTGGTCGTTATCCCCATTGCGCTGGCGATGCAGGCAGCGCCTCCTGTTCTCGGGGCTACCAGGCACCTTCCCGCTTGGGCATGGCTGGGCGGCGTGGCAGGCGCTATCTATGTGACGTCGGCGCTGATACTGGTGCCGCGAGTGGGAGCCACCAGCTTCATGGTGTGTGTGATTGCAGGGCAGTTGATCGCATCGCAGCTGCTGGATTACCACGGCTGGATGAACTTGCCTGTCAGAGAGCTCAGCATGGGGCGTGTGTTGGGAGTGGCGCTGGTATTGGCGGGCATGGTGACGGTGCTGTGGTTCTCACCGACCACGACGCCACCTCGACAAAGTGCTGGACAGGTGGTGACGGGCAACGTTTCCTCATGAAGCGGCTAGGCATTTTGGTTAACCTTATCCATCCAATAGGTCCACCCAATAGCGCTCGAACAGTCAAGGAGCGGCATCATGAACGGAGTAACGCTGCGTACAGCTCACGATCATGAGTTGGGGGCGCTGGTAGCCATCGACGATGATGCGGGCCAGCTGTTCGTTCGTGCTGGGCTCGACATCGATATCGAGCAGGGGCATCCTTTTGTGGTATCCGAACAGCAGCGGTGGGCTCTTGCCATTGAACGCGGGCTTGCCCTGGTGGCCGCTGACACTGGCAATAGGCCTGTCGGTTTCATGATCCTCGGTGACGTTGATGGAGAGCCTTATCTGGATCAACTTTCCGTACGCACGGGCCATATGCAGCAAGGGATAGGTAGCATGCTGGTTCATCACGCTATTTCATGGAGCGATCATCGGCCCCTCTGGCTTACCACCTATGCGCATTTGCCATGGAATAAGCCCTTCTACGAGAAGCATGGTTTTGTGAAGCACCCGGAAGAAGAGTGCGGTGCAGAGCTCTGCGCTATCTTGCGAGAACAGCGGGCAGCGCTTCCCGACCCGATGCAGCGGATTGTAATGGTGCGCCGTTGCCCGTAGTGTCAGGCAACCTACCCATGTCGAACGAACGCCTTCTTTTTTCAGGAGCCTATGGATAATCGGCATATCGTGATATTCGATGGTGTGTGCAACTTCTGCAACGGCGCGGTGAATTTCATCATCCAGCGAGATCCAGAGGGTGTCTTTGCCTTCACCCCGATGCAGAGTGAGTTGGCCCAGGAGCTGACGGAGCGCTTCAACGTCCCCGATGTGGGCACGGACACCCTGGTGCTGATCAAGGAGGGTGAGTGTTATGTGCTCTCGGATGCCGCCCTTGAGATCGCCAAAGATCTGAAAGGGCCTTGGCGGCTGTGTTATGCGCTCAAGAGAGTGACCAGGCCGATCAGGGACGCGGCTTATAAATTGTTCGCGCGGCATCGCTATCGGCTCTTTGGTAAGAAAGATGCCTGTATGGTGCCGTCAGCAGAGGTGAAGTCGCGGTTTGTGGGGGTTGATACCTGATTCGTGAGGCGGGTGTATTCAGTCAGGTGATGGTGAGGCGTGGGTTGCTTACCTTTTCTCTCGGTGGCGCGGCCTCGCGGGTGCCTCGCTAATCGCTCGTTACCACGCGCTACTGTCGTTTGATATCGCGGTAGAAGTTTTCGTGTGAGCCCAGTGCCATCAGCTCAAGCACAAGAACACCCTCATGGAAGCTATAACCCAGGAGGGGCAGTTGCTTGTTCATTTTGAACTTGTGTACTCGCAGTAAAGCCAGGTCGCCTTTCTTCTCTTCTCCCATATAGGGGTCGGCCATTAACTGCCTGATGACGGAGTCCAGGTCTTTTTTTTGATTTGGCTTGAGTTTTTTGACCGCTTTCTTGAAGGAAGGCGTTTGTAATACGCTGGTAGCGCTAATCAAAATCGTAGGCCTCCAGCTTTCCAGCATCACGTTCTGCCTGTGCGATGATGGCTTGGCGGACAAAGTCGTAGGGCAAATCGGGGTTGTCTTCCATCATCTCGCCGATTTTTGCCCAGTGTTCTATTTGCTTGGGTGTTGTACGGTGTAAAGCCCTTGCCATGATGGCCGCTTTATCCACCAGTTCTTTATCTAAGCGTATGCTTGCAGTAGACATCAGTCACTCCTGTCGTTGGACTTAAAAAATTGTAGCGTGACGCTACACCAGTAGCAAACTGCTGCGTACTGGCTTGACCAGACGTTCACATTTTCAAGAGGTCAATCATGCCCACCACCGCCATCGTTCTTGGTGCCACTGGCGCCATTGGCCAGCACCTCGTGACTCAGCTTTCTCAGCGCGATGAGGTGGAGAGCGTCATTGTCTTGACCCGCCGCGAGCTGGATATTGCCCGTGAATTTCCCCACGCGAACGCTTCCAGGCTTAAGCCTGTGCTGCTGGATTTCGAACGGTTGGAAGCTGAGGTTGCCGAGCTGGTGCCCGCTGGGGCCATGGCGTTTGTAGCGCTGGGCACCACGAAAAAGCAGGCAGGGAGTAAAGCGGCGTTTCGTCGCGTGGATCATGGGTTGGTGCTGGCGTTTGCCCGTGCCTGCAAAGCGGCGGGGGTGAGCCGGTTGGCCGTGGTGACGACGCACGGTGCCAATGCTCGCTCGTCGATATTTTATAACCGCGTGAAAGGCGAAGTGGAGCGGGATATTCAGGCGCTGGGGTTGCCCTGTGTGTTCTTTGCTCGGCCCTCGCTGTTGTTGGGGCGGCCGCAGGATGGACGCTTGGCAGAGACGTGGGCGAGCGCGGTGCTGGCACCCGCAGTGCGGTGGCTACCGCTTACCCTGAGGCCTATTTCGGTAGAGGCCGTGGCAGCGGGCATGGTCAAGGTGGCGCTGGAGGAGGTCACGCCCTCCATCGTGCAAAGTAATGCGGCCCTGCATCGCTTGAGCATGGGTAGCTAGTCAGGCTTTCGGCTTGCAGCAAGCAGTGTAGGCAGGTTGTGTTCGATCCAATCGGTTAGCGCTTCGATGTGCTGCCCCAGCTCTTTGCCTGGCGACGTTAATGAATACTCCACATGCGGCGGCACAACGGGACGCGCATAGCGTGCGACCAGGCCATCTTCTTCCAGTTGCTGAAGCGTTTGTGCCAGCATTTTCTCACTGACTCCCTCGATCTTGCGACGCAGTTCGCTGAAGCGGTGGGTGCCTTTCATCAACACCAGCAGCACTAAAACCCCCCACTGGCTGGTCACGTGTTTCAAAATCTGCCGCGATGGGCAGGCTTTTGCGAGTACTTCGCCACGGCGCATGGCATTGGCGAGTGCTCCATGGCTGGCGCTTTGAGAAGGGGGCGTTGGGTGACGGGTCATGGTACTTACCTTTTTGTGCGTACTTACTAAAAGTTAGTTTAAAGGGTACGCTTCGTTTCACCAACCATTGCAGATGAATGAGGGTGAAAACATGATCGTAGTAACGGGTGCTACCGGACAGCTAGGCCGCTTGGTGATTGATGCGCTATTGAAGCGCGTGCCTGCCGAGCACATTGTGGCCGCCGTGCGGAATGTGGAAAAAGCCCAGCCGCTGGCCGAGCTAGGCGTACACGTACGTCAAGCCAATTACGATGACCCCGATAGCTGGCAAGCGGCTTTGCAAGGAGCCGAAAAGGTGCTGCTGATCTCGTCTAGCGAGATTGGCCAGCGTGTCAATCAGCATCGGGCGGTCATCGAGGCTGCGAAGCGTCAGGGCGTGGCACTATTGGCGTATACCAGCCTACTGCATGCCGATTCGTCGCCGCTTGGTCTAGCGCAGGAGCACCGTGAGACCGAGGCACTGATTCATGCCTCTGGTGTTCCTTATGTGCTGCTGCGCAACGGCTGGTACACCGAAAATTATACGCAGGGAGCTCCTGGGGCGGTCGCCCAGGGTGCCTTGTTTGGCTGTGCCGACGAGGGGCGGATTGCCTCGGCTGGGCGGGCTGATTACGCCGAAGCAGCGGCCATCGTGCTTGCCAGCGATCAGCACAGGGAGCCCGTGTATGAGTTGGCTGGTGACAGCGCGTATACGCTGGGCGAGCTGGCAGCCGTTATCGCGCGGCAAAGCGGGCAGCGCGTCGATTACATCAACGTGAGTGAGGCCGACTACGTAAGTGCTTTGCAGCAGGCGGGGCTGCCGAAGGAGTTCGCTAGCTTATTGGCAGACGCCGATAGGGGAGTGGCCAAAGGGGCCCTGTTGGATGAGGGCCGTCAGTTGAGCCAGTTGCTGGGTAGGCCCACGCTGACGCTGGAGGAGGCTGTCAAACAGGCGCTGTCGTCATCACGGTAATACATGCCTGTATTGAGGCAGGGCTTCTGTGGCGCTGGCCCACGCTTGTAGAGGCGTGGGCCAGTTTCGTTTCTGACGTTGCCCCCGCTACCAGGCCATCACTCGCGGGCATTCTCCAGCGCTTCGATCATCCTGCGCGCTGCGTTGGAGAGCGTGCGGTTGTGGTGCACCAGATAACCCAACGGGCGGTGGATGGGGGCGGTATCCACCGGTAGCTCGACCAGTTCGCTGTCGAGCATGCTTTCCGGCAGCAGGCTCCAGCCTAGCCCGACGCTGCACATCATCTTCAGGGTTTCCAGGTAGTTGGTGGACATGCTGACCGGCAGGGTCAGGCCGGCGGCCTGGAAGCGCTGGCCGATCAGGGTGTGAGTGAAGGTCTTGGCTCCAGGCATCACGCAGTTCACCTCGCACAGTTCGGCCAGGCTCAGCGTGGCCTGGGTGCGGCTGCGCTGGGCCAGCGGGTGGTCTTTGGCGCAGACGAAGCAGAGCCGGTCGCGCCAGAGTTCGACCACCTGCAGCTGCTCCACCGGGTGGGGCGCCAGGGTGACGATGGCCATTTCCAGGGTGCCATCCACCACGCCCTGATAGGCAAGCTCGGAGTCCAGGAAGTGCAGGTCGAGGGCCACTTCCGGATGGCGCTGGGTGTAGAGCTTGAGCAGCGGCGGCAGCCGGTGCAGGCCGATGTGGTGGCTGGTGGCCAGGGTGAGCTTGCCGCCCACCTGGCCGGAAAGGTTGGCCAGTGCGCGGCGGCTGTCGTCCACGGTGAACAGGATACGCTGGGCGCGGGGCAGCAGCAGGTTGCCCGCCTCGGTGAGGGTGATTTTTCGCCCGATACGGTCGAAAAGCCGCGTGCCCAGCAGCTCTTCCAGCGTGGCAATGCGCTTACTCACCGCTGGCTGCGTGAGGTGAAGCTGCTCGGCGGCGCGGGAGAAGCTTTGGGTTTGCGCCACGGCAAGAAAGGCTTGCAGGCTTTGGGTGTCCACGGCGGCTCCCTGGTCATCTATTCCTGTTTGGAATCTAAAGTATGAATAACATGAATTGCTTTTATGTGCGAGTCGGGTAACACTCGGGTCATCGTCCATGACGCCCGCGACAAGAGCGGCCCGTAGAAGCCGCCAACACGACTAGCAGGGCACTACCCAGGAGAGCCACATGTCAGGTCAAACCCTTTACGACAAACTCTGGAACCAGCACTTGGTCAAGCAGCGCGATGACGGCACAGCGCTGATCTACATCGACCGCCAACTGCTCCACGAAGTGACCTCGCCCCAGGCGTTTGAAGGCCTGCGTCTGGCCAACCGCAAGCCCTGGCGTCTGGATGCCAACCTGGCCACCCCCGATCACAACGTGCCTACCACTGTGAAAGAGCGTGCCGAGGGCAACAGCGGCATCAAGGACCCGGTCTCGTTGATTCAGGTGCAGACCCTGGACGACAACTGCCAGGCCTTCGGTATCGAAGAATTCAAGATCAACGACCCCCGCCAGGGCATCGTGCACGTGGTGGGCCCCGAGCAGGGTGCCACACTGCCCGGCATGACCGTGGTGTGCGGCGACTCGCATACCGCCACCCACGGCGCCTTTGCCGCGCTGGCCCATGGTATTGGCACTTCGGAAGTGGAACACGTGCTGGCTACCCAGTGTTTGCTGGCGCAGAAGATGAAGAACATGCAGGTGCGCGTGGAAGGCGAGCTGGGTCTGGGCGTGACCGCCAAGGACGTGGTGCTGGCCATCATCGGCAAGATTGGTACCGCCGGCGGCACCGGCTATGCCATCGAGTTTGCTGGAAGCGCCATCGAATCGCTCTCCATGGAAGGCCGCATGACCGTGTGCAACATGGCCATCGAAGCGGGTGCCCGAGTGGGGCTGATTGCGGTCGACGACACCACCATCGATTACCTCGCCGAGCGCCCCTTTGCGCCCACCGCCGAGCAGTGGGAAGCCGCCGTGGCCGACTGGCGTCTGCTGGTCTCTGATGCCGATGCCCACTTCGATAAAGTGGTCACCCTGAAGGCCGAAGAGATCGAGCCTCAGGTAAGCTGGGGCACCAGCCCCGAAATGGTCACCGGTATTTCCGGTCAGGTGCCCGACCCCCAGGCCGCCGATGACGAAACCGTCCAGCGCAGCCACTCCCGCGCGCTGGAGTACATGGGCCTGCAGGCCAACCAGAAAATTACCGATATCAAGCTGGACAAGGTGTTCATCGGCTCCTGCACCAACTCGCGTATCGAAGACCTGCGTGAAGCCGCCAAGGTGGCCAAGGGCAACAAGGTAGCCGATACCATCAAGCTGGCCATGGTGGTGCCGGGTTCTGGCCTGGTGAAGCGCCAGGCGGAAGCCGAAGGCCTCGACAAGATCTTCATCGAAGCGGGCTTCGAGTGGCGCGAGCCGGGTTGCTCCATGTGTCTGGCCATGAATGCCGACAAGCTGGGCGCTGGCGAGCACTGCGCCTCGACCTCCAACCGTAACTTCGAAGGTCGTCAGGGGTACGGCGGGCGTACGCACCTGGTGAGCCCGGCCATGGCCGCTGCGGCCGCCATTGCTGGCCACTTCGTCGATGTCCGTACCTTGCCTGCCAACGATGCCACCCACGCCCAGGAGGCCTGAGCCATGAAAAAGTTCGAACGTTTTGAAGGCATCGTCGCGCCACTGGACCGTGCCAATGTCGATACCGATTTGATCATTCCGAAGCAGTTCCTGAAGTCCATCAAGCGGACCGGCTTTGGCGTGAACCTGTTCGATGAGCTGCGCTACCTGGACGAAGGCCAACCCGGTCAGGACTGCTCCCAGCGCCCGCTGAATCCGGATTTCGTGTTGAACCAGCCGCGCTTCAAAGGCGCCGAGGTGCTGCTGGCACGGCGTAACTTTGGCTGCGGCAGCTCCCGCGAGCACGCGCCCTGGGCGCTGGAAGATTTTGGCTTCAAGGTAGTGATTGCCCCCAGCTTTGCCGATATCTTCTACAACAACGCGTTCAAGAACGGCATCCTGCTGGTGACGCTGGCCGAAGAGCAGGTGGATCGCCTGTTTGCCGAGGTGGAGGCCAACGAAGGCTACCAGCTGGACGTCGACCTGGAGCACCAGCGCGTGATCACGCCCAGCGGCGAGATTCTGGAATTCGAGGTCGATGAATTCCGCAAGCACTGCCTGCTGAACGGCCTGGACGATATCGGCATTACCCTGCAAGACGAAGAGGCCATTCGCAGCTTCGAAGCGCAGCATCGTCAGCAGCGCCCGTGGCTGTTCCGTCAGCCCGCGTAAGTCTTCCATTTTTTGTGCTAAGGATTGAGCATGACTCATAAGGTGTTACTGCTGCCCGGTGATGGTATCGGCCCGGAAATTGCCGCCCAGGCGGCGCGTTTGTTGAAAGCCTGCCAGGATGCTGGCCTGGACATCGACGTGGAAGAGGGCCTGGTGGGCGGCTCGGCCTACGACGTACACGGCGAGCCGCTGCCCGCCGAAACGTTGGAAAAAGCCAAGGCTGCCAGCGCGATTCTGCTGGGTGCCGTGGGCGGCCCCAAATGGGACAAGATCGAAGACCTCTCCAAGCGTCCTGAGAAGGGCTTGCTGGGCCTGCGCAAGAACTTGGGCCTGTTTGGCAATCTGCGCCCGGCCATGCTCTATCCGCAGCTGGCCAGCGCTTCCAGCTTGAAGCCCGAGCTGGTGGCCGGGCTGGATATCATGATCGTGCGTGAACTCACCGGCGGCATCTACTTCGGCCAGCCCCGGGGTATCGAAGTGCGCGACGGCGAGCGGGTCGGCTTCAATACCTATATCTACTCTGAAAGCGAAATCGAGCGCATTGGTCGTGTCGCCTTCGAGATGGCCCAGAAGCGCGGCAAGAAGCTTTGCTCGGTGGACAAGGCCAACGTGCTGGAAGTGACGATTCTGTGGCGTGAGGTCATGGAGCGGCTGGCACCGGAATACCCGGATGTAGAGCTGTCGCACATGTACGTGGACAACGCCGCCATGCAGCTGGTGCGTGCACCGAAGCAGTTCGATGTGGTGGTCACCGGCAACATGTTTGGCGACATTCTCTCCGATGCCGCCGCCATGCTGACCGGCTCCATCGGCATGCTGCCTTCTGCATCGCTCAACGAGAGCGGGCAGGGCATGTACGAGCCTTGCCACGGCAGCGCGCCGGACATCGCAGGCCAGAACGTCGCCAACCCGCTAGCCATGATGCTCTCGGTGGCCATGATGCTGCGCTACTCGCTCAATGAGCCCGCCATGGCCGAGCGCATCGAAGCGGCAGTGGGCAGCGTGCTGGACGACGGCCTGCGCACGGCGGATATCGCTTCCGAAGGTACCCGTCGGGTCTCCACGGTGGAGATGGGCGATGCGGTGCTGGCGGCCTTTGCACAACGCTCAGCCTAAGGCTTGCAAAAAGAGCATGGGCAAAAAGAAAGCCTGCTAATGGGTTGATTCGCTTCGACTCATCGCAAAGCAACCAACGTCGGCTGCCCCAAGGGGTGGCCGACGTCGTGTCGGATATTTGTGTATAATACTTATCTCATTCTTGGTTGGAGGACTTCACATGTTGAAAGTCGGTTTCGTGGGATGGCGTGGCATGGTGGGCTCTGTGCTGATGCAGCGCATGCAGGAAGATGGTGATTTCAACGGTATCGAGCCGATCTTTTTCACCACTTCTCAAGTTGGCCAGCCCGGCCCCGACATCGGCGTGGACGTGCCTCCGCTGAAAGATGCGTTTGCACTGGATGACCTGAAAGCGCTGGACGTGATCATTACCTGTCAGGGCGGTGACTACACCAAGAAGGTCTACGGCGACCTGCGCAGCGGCGGTTGGCAAGGCTACTGGATCGATGCCGCCAGCACCCTGCGGATGGAAGACGAAGCCACCATCATCCTCGACCCGGTGAACCGCAAGGTCATCGATGCGCAACTGGCGAAAGGTGCCAAAACCTTCGTGGGCGGCAACTGCACCGTCAGCCTGATGCTGATGGGCCTGGGCGGCCTGTTCGAGGCCGATATGGTCGAGTGGATGACCTCCATGACCTATCAGGCGGCGTCCGGCTCCGGTGCCAAGCACATGCGCGAGCTGCTCAACCAGATGGGTCACCTGCGTGATAGCGTGGCCAGCGAATTGGCCGACCCGGCCAGCGCCATTCTGGATATCGACCGCAAGGTCACTGCGGCCATGCGTGGCGGCGACTTCCCCACGGAAAACTTCACTGCGCCGCTGGCGGGCAGCCTGCTGCCGTGGATCGACACCAAGCTGGAGAGCGGCCAGAGCCGCGAAGAGTGGAAGGGCAGCGTCGAGACCAACAAGATTCTGGGTCTGCAGAACAACCCGATTCCCATCGATGGGCTTTGCGTGCGTATCGGTGCCATGCGCTCCCACAGCCAAGCGTTCACCATCAAGCTGAAGCAGGATGTGCCGCTGGACGAGATCGAAGAGCGCATTGCCAAGCACAACGAGTGGGTTCGCCTGATTCCCAACGACAAGGAAGCCACCGTGGCAGGCCTGACCCCGGCAGCAGCCACGGGTACGCTGCAAGTGCCGGTAGGTCGGCTGCGCAAGCTGAACATGGGCGGTGAATACCTCTCGGCCTTCAGCGTGGGTGACCAGCTGCTGTGGGGGGCCGCCGAGCCGCTCAAGCGCATGCTGAAGATCCTGCGCGAGCAGTAATCCAGCGCCGGTCGTCAGGTAAACCAGTGGGAAGCTGTTCGCAGCTTCCCATTTTTTTGCCCGTCAGGCGTGTCGAGGGTGCATTGGCCCAAGCGGCATGTTAAATACGTTATGATAAAAACGAATTAAGTCATTGTGATGGGTGAACGTCTCGGCACAATGTAACGCAGGGAATCGCAGGCAGTAGGGGCCGTAATGAAAAACAAGCTGGCATGGTTGTCATGGCTGCCGCTAGGTGCGGTAAGCCCGTTGGCGCTGGCCGTGGGGCTGGGGCAGGTGACGGTCAACTCACCGCTGCAGGCACCGCTGAATGCCTCCGCACCCATCGTGGATGTCTCCGAGGCTGCGCTGGGCGAGTTACGGGTGGAGGTCGCTGACGAAGCGGCCTTTACCGCCCAGGGGCTGGAGTGGACCCCGCTGGCGGCCAGCGTGCGCGCCGAGATCGAGCGCCTGCCCGGCGGTGCTCGGGTGGTGCTGCGCACCGAGCAGGAGGTGCTGGAACCCTGGCTGGATCTGCTGTTGACCATCAGCGGCCCCGAGGGGCGTAGCGCCGAGGCGTTCACGCTACTGTTCGATCTGCCGGAGAGCGCCGCCAGTGCGCCGGTGGCGACACCGGTCAGCAATGTCAGCCCGTCCGCGACGGCTGCACAAGCCCTGCCACAGTCAGTCTCTTCTTCACCATCGCCATCGCCATCGCCATCGTCCGCATCCGTGGCCAGTGCGGCCCAGGCGCCTGGCGGAACGGCCTATGTGGCCAGCGGCGATTCATTGTGGGGCGTGGCGGCGCGGGTCAAGCCCGCCGAGGTCAGCGTCCAGCAGATGATGCTGGCCCTGGTCGAAGCCAACCCGTCGGCGTTTCCTTCCGGCAACCCGGATGAACTTCGCGCTGGGCAAACCCTGGTGGTGCCAGGTCGCGAGCAAATCATGGCACGTAGCCCCAGCCAGGCATCCCAGGCGGTGCAGGCCATGCGCCAAACGGCGGCGGCGCCATCGTCAGGCGAGGAGCCGGTGCTGGCCGACGAGGCGCTGGCCGCGAGCGAGCAGTTGCCACAGGGCGCGCCAGAAGGCCCATTGGCCGAGGGTAATGCCGAGGGCGATACAGAGGGCGAGACAGAGGGCGAGATAGAGAGCGAGCTGGCAGGGCTGACCCTCAACGACCTGGCAGAACAGCTGCGCGAAAGCCAGGCCATGCTGCAAACCGTCCTCGAAGAGCGTGATCTGATGCGGGCGGAAATGGCCGCGCTGCGTCAGGAGGTGGCCTCGTTGACGGAGGCGCTACAGGCATCTCAACAGGAAACCCAGCGTGCCCTGGCCGCGGCAGAAGCCATGGCGGCCAGCGCGGGTCAGGCGGCTGGTGCGCGAGCGTCCGGGCCGGGGGTGATCGCACGGCTGGAGGCCTATCAATGGCCGCTGGCCAGTGCCGCCCTGGCGCTGTTGCTGGGGGCGCTGGTGTGGTCACGCAAACGCCGCGAGCGCCAGTGGGAGGACGTGCCAGCGCCCGCCGCTGCCGTGGAAACGCCCCCACGGCGCGCCGAGCCAGTCATGGAAAGCACCGGCACCGCTGGCGCGCCTCTGGCGGAGCCGCCCCTTGCCGAGCCGCCGCCTTTCGATATCCCGAAAGCGCCGCCACAGGTAGCCGAGCGCTATGAGCAGGTGTCTGCAGCTGACGAGCCGGTGACCGACGAGCTTGCTGTCCAAGAGCCTGTTGCTCAAGAGCCTGTTGCTCAAGGGCCTGGTGAACATAGCTCCTTGGAGGAGCCATCTTCGCAAGCCAGTTCCCCAGAGTGGAGTTCAAGCGAAGAAGAAGTCGAATCCACTGTCGATGAAGACGAAGCCGCCCTGGAAGCGGCTTTCCTGGACACCCCCGAGCCCGTCGAAGAGCCAGCGCCGCGGCCGCCGCTGGCGCTGGAAGAGCCAGCGCTCGTCGAGCCGACGCCCGCCGGAGTGAATCAGACCGCGCCCGACGCTTCGCCGGAACGGGAGGAGGATGCTGCGGAGCCGTCGACGCCCCAGGCGCCTGCGCAACCGGTGCCGGACGATCATCGGGCGCACTATATCGATTATCATCCGCCCTCGTTGCAGGCCAACGAGCCAGACGAGGCCGAGACCTCCTTGTCAGGAAACGCGGACGCTGCGCCGCTGCGCACCCGCTATACCCCTGAAGAGGAGTGGGAAATCGAAGAGGTGGCATTCGAGCCGCGACGTCGGGATAATAGTGACTCTTCCAAATCCTCCAAATGACGTGGCTTGATGACGCTGTTCTACCACTTTGATGAAACACAACCGCTGGCTGGCCGACTGGCCATGGGCGTCGAATATGACGGCACACGTTTTTGTGGCTTTCAGCGCCTGAAGCATGCCGCCTCCGTGCAACAGGCCATCGAAGATGCGCTGGGCAAGGTGGCGGGGGCGCCCGTGCATATCTACGCCAGCGGCCGCACCGATTCCGGTGTGCACGCCACGCGCCAAGTGATTCACTTCGACCCGCCGGTACAGCGCACTGAAAAAGCGTGGATCTTCGGCTCCAATACCAATCTGCCCCGAGACGTGGCGGTGCGTTGGGTGAAGCCGGTATCCGACGATTTTCATTCGCGCCTTGGCGCGCTGGCACGCCGTTACCGCTACATCTTTCTGAATCAGATCAGCCGCCCGGTCATGGAGCGCCACAACGTCACCTGGTGTCGCGACCCGCTGGATGCCGATGCCATGCATCGTGCGGCCCAGGTGCTGGTGGGCGAGCACGATTTCAGCAGCTTCCGCGCGGCGGGCTGCCAGTCGAAATCCCCCTGGCGCCAGATGCACTTCGTCGAAGTGAAGCGTTACGGCCCGCTGGTGGTGATCGATATCCAAGGCAATGCCTTCCTGCATCACATGATCCGTAACATTGCCGGAGCGCTGGCCAGCGTTGGCCGGGGGGCGCAGGACGAAGGGCATATCGCCCGCCTGCTGGCGATGAAGAATCGCCAGAAGGGCGATGTCACGGCGCCTGCCTGCGGTCTGCATTTCGTCGACTCCCTCTACGACGAACGTTTCGAGATCCCCAAGGAGCCGCTGGGGCCCAATCTGCTGGCCTTCACCGGCGAGTGGACTGGCGAGCGAGTGCTGCCGGAGACGCCCAGAGTGGCCGCCCGGCGCCAGCTCACCTTTACCCAGCAAGCCAGCCCTGAACAGCAGGAGAGCGCCTCATGACCGCACCTGGTCGCACGCGTATCAAGTTTTGTGGCTTTACTCGCCACGAAGACGTGGCCCAGGCCGTGGCGCTGGGAGTCGATGCGCTGGGGTTCGTCATGTGGCCCAAGAGCGCGCGGGGTATCGACCCTGATGCGTTGGCGGCGCTGGCAACACCGGTACCGGCTTTCGTGACGCGGGTGGGGCTGTTCGTCAACCCTGACGTGGCGCTGGTGGAGGCGTGTTTGCCGCACCTGGATCTGATCCAGTTCCACGGTGACGAGCCCGCTGATTTTTGCGCCCAGTTCGATCGCCCCTGGATCAAGGCGCTGCGCATGCGTGACGACCTCGACCTGCATCAGGCAGCGCAGCAGTACGCGGCTGCCCAGGCACTGCTGCTGGACGCCTACCGACCGGGCGTGCCTGGCGGAACCGGAGAAACCTTCGACTGGTCTAGAATCCCCGCAGCCCTGCAAAAACCTGTTATTCTGGCGGGTGGGCTGACGGTCGAGAACATTGCCACCGCGGTGGCGCAGGTGGCTCCCTATGCGGTTGATGTATCAGGGGGAATCGAAGCCGCCCCAGGCCAAAAGGATGCTCGGCGAATGGCCGACTTCGTGGCTCAGGTCGGGCGGGCCGATCAGCGCTGACGAGGGGCGTGAAACCCTTCTTCCGCCTTTATGTATTCATTCATCTTTGCCTTTCTGGCGATCCTGTGAGGTATGCCTGTGACAGTCTCAGCAACTGAAACCAAGTTCAGCGACCTGACCCGAATGCCGGATGCCCGTGGTCACTTTGGCCCCTATGGCGGCCGGTTCGTGTCGGAAACCCTGAGTTACGCTCTTGAAGAGCTGGAGCAGACCTACTTCAGCCTGCGCGACGACCCGGCCTTTCAGGCGGAGTTCGACCGCGACCTGGCGCACTATGTGGGGCGCCCCTCGCCGCTGTATCACGCCGAGCGCTGGTCCAACTCACTGGGTGGCGCACAAATCTGGTTGAAGCGCGAAGACCTCAACCATACCGGCGCCCACAAGGTGAACAACACCATCGGTCAGGCGCTGCTGGCCAAGAAGACCGGCAAGCCTCGGGTCATCGCTGAAACCGGCGCGGGTCAGCACGGTGTGGCCACGGCCACGGTTGCCGCGCGACTGGGGCTGGAGTGCGATGTCTACATGGGCGCCGCCGATGTCCAGCGCCAGAAGCTGAACGTGTACCGCATGCGGCTGCTGGGCGCGCGGGTCATTCCGGTGGAGTCCGGCACCCGCACGCTCAAGGACGCCATGAACGAGGCGTTGCGTGACTGGGTCACCAACGTGGACAACACCTTCTACATCATCGGTACCGTGGCCGGGCCGCACCCGTACCCGCTGCTGGTGCGCGATTTCAATGCGGTGGTGGGGCGCGAGGCGCGCCGCCAGTCGCTGGAGCAGATCGGCCGCTTGCCGGATGCGCTGGTAGCGTGCGTGGGCGGTGGCTCCAATGCCATTGGCCTGTTCTACCCGTTCGTCGAAGATGACGCCGTGGCCATGTACGGTGTCGAGGCAGGGGGCGACGGGGTGGAAACCGGCCGCCACGCCGCGCCGCTGTCTTCCAATGCACCGCGTGGCGTACTGCACGGCAACCGCACCTACCTGATGTCCGACGAAGCGGGCCAGGTGATGGACACTCACTCCATCTCGGCAGGCCTCGATTATCCTGGCGTTGGCCCCGAGCACGCGCTGTGGAAAGACGCCGGTCGCGTGCAGTACGTGGCCGCCAACGACCAGCAGGTGCTGGAAGCGTTCCGCGAGCTGACCCGCATGGAGGGCATCATGCCTGCGCTGGAGTCTGCCCATGCCTTGGCCCATGCCAAAGTGCTGGCGCCCACCATGCGGCCTGATCAGCATATCGTGGTGAACCTTTCAGGGCGTGGTGACAAGGACATCATGACCGTGGCTAACATCGACGGCATCGAGTTTTAAGGGCTAGCATGAATCGAATCGACCAGCGTTTTTCCGAATTGAAGCAGCAGGGCCGCAAGGCTCTGATCCCTTACATCACCGCCGGGGACCCTGCGCCCCAGTACACGGTAGGCTTCATGCACGCCCTGGTGGATGCCGGGGCCGATGTGATCGAGCTTGGCGTGCCGTTCTCCGACCCGATGGCGGATGGCCCGGTCATTCAGAAGGCCTGCGAGCGGGCTCTGAAGCAGGGCACCCGGCTGGTGGACCTGCTGGACATGGTGGCCGAGTTTCGCCAGACCGATACCCAGACCCCCATCGTGCTGATGGGCTACCTGAATCCTATCGAACGCATCGGTTATACGGCCTTTGCCGATAAAGCCGCCAGCGTCGGTGTGGACGGCGTGCTGGTGGTGGACATGCCGCCGGAAGAGGCGGACGAGTTCGGCCCGCTGCTCAAAGCGCGCGGCCTGGCAGCGATTTTCCTGGTTGCGCCTACCACTTCCCATGCCCGTGCCGCTACAATATGCGCCCACGGTGAGGGGTATCTTTACTATGTGTCGCTCAAAGGCGTGACCGGGGCGGCCACATTGAACGCAGCCGATGTCGCTGAACACCTGGCGCCGCTGCGTGACATGACCGATTTGCCGCTGTGCGTTGGGTTCGGCATTCGCGATGGGGTGACGGCCGCCGAGGTGGCGAAAGTCGCCGATGGCGTGATCGTCGGCAGCGCGCTGGTCAACCGCATTGCGGACAGCGTGGATGCCCCTGAAACCATCGCCGGACAGTTGAAGAGCGTGTTGGCTGAAATGCGGACCGCCATGGATGCCTGAGTGCATCCTCTCATCGTCTACACTGAATCTTGAATTGACGACACTCATCAAGCTTGGCTTGGCCAAGCGTTGACGTATACGGAAGCCTTTTTGATATGAGCTGGTTAGACAAGATCGTGCCCTCCATGGGGCGTATCCAGCGGAAGGACCGTCGTGCCAGCGTGCCCGATGGCCTCTGGCGTAAATGTCCCAAATGCGAGGCGGTGCTGTACCTGCCGGAGCTGGAAAAGCACCACAGCGTCTGTCCCAAGTGTGACCATCACTTGCGTCTGACCGCCCGCAAGCGCCTTGACTGGTTCCTGGACAAGCAGGGGCGCGAAGAGGTGGGGGCCGAGATCGAGCCCAATGACCGCCTCAAGTTCCGCGACTCCAAGAAGTACAAGGACCGCCTGACGGCTGCCCAGAAAGAGACCGGTGAAAAAGACGCGCTGGTTGCCATGCGTGGCGAGCTGGATGGCCTGCCGGTCGTGGCCGTGGCCTTCGAGTTCACCTTCATGGGCGGCTCCATGGGTGCCGTGGTCGGCGAAAAGTTCGTGCGCGCGGCCACCATTGCGCTGGACGAGGGTATTCCGCTGATCTGCTTTGCTGCCTCGGGTGGCGCGCGGATGCAGGAAGCGCTGTTCTCGCTGATGCAGATGGCCAAGACCTCGGCAGCACTGGAGAAGCTCAAGCAGGCGGGCGTCCCCTATATTTCCGTGCTGACCGACCCGGTGTTTGGTGGCGTTTCCGCGTCGCTGGCCATGCTGGGTGACCTGAACATTGCCGAACCCAACGCACTGATCGGTTTTGCAGGCCCTCGTGTCATCGAACAGACCGTGCGCGAAACGCTGCCGGAAGGTTTCCAGCGCAGCGAGTTTCTGCTCGAACACGGCACGGTCGACATGATCGTACATCGTCATGACATGCGTGCGCGTGTCGGTGGTGTGCTGCGCAAACTGACCCATCAGAACCCACTGCACGTCAGCGGTGAGCCGGAAGTCGATGCCGAGATCGCGGAGCCAGTGGTGGATGAAGCAGCGCTGGCCGATGCCGCAGAAAGCAGCGCTCAGGCAGAGCCTGCCAAGCCTGCGAGCGATGACGCGTCGCGCAATGCCTAGCACGTTAGCCGAATGGCTGAATCATCTTGAGACGCTGCATCCGGTAGGCATCGACATGGGCCTGGAGCGGGTGTCGCAGGTGGCCCGGCGCATGGGGCTGCTGGACCGCCCCCTGGCCCGCCAGGTGATTACCGTGGCAGGCACCAATGGCAAGGGCTCGACCCTTGCCATGATCGATGCGGTGGCGCGGGCGCATGGCCTGCGCACCGGTACCTACACGTCTCCTCATCTGCTGCGCTATAACGAGCGTGTCACACTGGAAGGGCGCGAAGCCAGTGACCAAACCCTGGTCGAAGGCTTCATTCAGGTGGAGGATGCTCGCCTGGAAGCGCCCGCCATCAGCCTGACCTACTTCGAGGCGGGCACTCTGTGTGCGCTCTGGTGTCTGGCCAATGCCGAGCTGGATCTGGCGGTATTGGAGGTAGGGCTGGGCGGGCGGCTGGATGCCGTCAACATCATCGATGCCGATGTGGCCATCGTGACCACCATCGCGCTGGATCATGCCAATTTCCTGGGGACCGATCTGGCTCAGATCGGCCGCGAAAAAGCAGGTATCTTTCGCCCCCTGAAACCCGCCGTGCTGGGAAGCTTGACGCTGCCCACGAGCGTGCTGGACACGGCCATTGCCGTGGCTGCGCCCAGCTACGTGCTGGGCGTGGGTTTCAGCCATAGCGCGGGTGACGAGCCGCCAGGAACTCCTTGGTGCTGGCATGGGCTCAACCGTGAAGGGGATACTCTTTCCCTTGACGCGCTGCCCGACCCAGGCTTGCCCATCGACAACGCGGCGACGGCGCTGCAGGCGCTGGCGCTGGCAGGCGTGCCGTTGAAGGTGCGGCCGGTCAGTGAAGCGCTGGCCACGGTGACGCTGCCGGGGCGCATGCAGTGGAGCGGGCAGTGGTGCCTGGACGTGGGGCATAATCCGCATGCGGCCAGCTATCTGGCGCGCAGGCTTCCCGCGCCGCCTGCCGGTGGTCGCCAGTGGGGGCTGCTTGGCATGCTCAATGACAAGGATGCCGACGGTGTGATCGAGGCATTGTTGCCGCGTATCCGTGACTGGGTCTGCGTCAGCCTGGAAGGCGAACGTGGCCGCTTGGCCAGCGAGCTTGCCGAGCGTATTACGTCGCTGGGTGGGCGCGTGTATCATTGCGCCGATTCTCCGCAGGCCGGGGCAGAGTGGCTGGCTCGACGGCTGACGCCAGAGGATCGGGTATTGGCAACGGGGTCATTCTTTACCGTGGCAGCGCTACTGGCGATGTCACTGCCTCAAGCATCGCCGCAGGCACGTTAAGCTGGAGGGAGAGGGATATGAAATACGGTAAAACGGAACGCATTAGCGGTCTCGTGATTCTGCTGGCCGTGCTGGCGATCATCGTGCCGTGGTTGATGAGTGACCCGGCTCCCCGGGAGGAGCGTCCGCAGCCCACCTTCGTGATCGAACAGCCGGTGAACGTGGTGCGTCAGGACGTTCCTGTGCCCGAGATGCCTGCTTCCATCAACGCGCCGTCTCCCCTCGAGCCGCTGGAAAATGCCGAGGTAGTGGACGAGCCCATCGAGGTCGTGCCGCTGGAACCGCAGACCGGGGCCGTTGCCAGTGCGCCCGCTGAGACGCCTCCGCCAGCGGCACCCGCCGAAGCGCCGCGCAGCGAACCGACGCCCGCTCCCGCCAATGACCCGATTGCCGAGCTGGTGGCCGCTAACCAGAACCGTGGCAGCAGTAGCAGCGGCAGCAGCAATGGTTCTGCTCCCCAGGCTCAGCAGCAGGGCGAATGGGCCGTTCAGGTAGGCAGTTTTGGCGATGCCGCCAATGCCCAGCGAATCAGCGACCAACTTACCAATCAAGGTTTTCGCGTTTTCCAGCGCCCGCGTGACAACAACCTCACCACCGTGCTGGTGGGCCCGTACGGCTCTTCGGAAGATGGCGAGGCGGCGTTGGCGCTGGTGAAAGAGCGCGCCAATGTTCAAGGCCTGCTGGTGCGGGTAAGAGACTGATCATGGCGCTGACATGGATTGATGCCGTTTTTCTGGCCGTGCTGGCGCTATCGATGCTGGCAGGGTTCGTACGGGGCTTCGTGCGTGAATCGCTGGGGCTGGCTGCCTGGGTCGTCGCGCTGATGGTGGCGCGGGTGCTGGCCGAGCCGGTGGCCGAGCTGATGGCCGGCTTCATCGAGAGTTTCGATGCTCGCCTGGTGCTGGCCTTTGCGCTGGTCATCTTTGCGGTGATTCTGCTGTGCGGCATCGTGATACGCATCGTTCACGCCGCCGTGGAGTGGGTGGGCATGGGGCTGTTGAACCGCTTTGCGGGCGCTGCGTTCGGGCTTGCCCGTGGCGCGGTCATCCTGCTGGTGGTGACCGTGCTGATCACCTTGACACCCTTGGCAGACCTTCAGGCATGGCAGGAAGCCTCGCTGCGCCCCACCTTCATCGAGTTGCGGGACTGGGCCGTGAGCCAACTGGACCAGTGGGAGCGTGAGCTGCCGACGCCACCGGCGTCGCTGCGCGATGTCTCGCTCCCCGAATTGCGCGTACCCGTTCAGCAATAGCCGAGCGGTGGATGTCGTGCCGCTGTCTGGCAGCGGCACGAGTAAGTTTGATGATCATACGGGTTTGCACCAGCAAGCCGTGGTTTTAAAGCGAGGTAACTGGAATGTGCGGTATAGTGGGCCTTCTGGCCAAGCAGGCGGTAAATCAGGGAATCTACGATGCCCTGACCGTACTTCAGCATCGGGGCCAGGACGCTGCCGGCATGATGACCTGGAGCGAGGGACGCTTCCTACTGCGCAAGAGTAACGGCCTGGTCCGTGACGTTTTCCATACTCGCCACATGGCGCGCCTGAAAGGCAACCTGGGCATTGGTCACGTGCGCTACCCCACGGCAGGCTCCTCCAGTGAGGCCGAGTCTCAGCCGTTCTACGTCAACTCCCCCTACGGCATCGCGCTGGCCCACAACGGCAACCTGACCAACTCAGAGCAGTTGAAGCAGGAGCTGTTCTCCACGGACCTGCGCCATATCAATACCAGCTCCGACTCGGAAGTGCTGCTCAACGTCTTCGCCCACGAGCTGGGCAAGCAAGGGCTTCACCTGGAAGCCGAGGACATCTTCGATGCGGTGCGTCGCGTGCATCGTCGCTGCAAGGGTGGCTATGCGGCCGTGGCGATCATCAACGGGTTCGGTATGGTCGCTTTCCGTGACCCCCACGGCATTCGTCCGGTGGTGTTCGGCACGCGTCAGGACCCCAACGGCCAGGAAGTGATGATCGCTTCCGAGTCGGTGGCGCTGGACGTGGGTGGTTTCGAGCTGGCGCGTGACCTGGCGCCGGGCGAGGCCATCTTCGTCGACATGCAGGGTCAGATTCACACCCAGGTATGTGCCGACCGCCCCGAGCTGCGTCCGTGTATCTTCGAGCACGTCTATCTGGCGCGCCCCGACTCCATCCTCGATGGCGCTTATGTCTACGGCACGCGCATGCAGATGGGTCGCAAGCTGGGCGACCGCATCATGAACGAGTGGCCCGACCACGATATCGATGTGGTCATCCCGATCCCGGACACCTCACGTACTTCGGCACTGGAGATGGCCCAGCATCTTGGCGTCACCTACCGCGAAGGCTTCATGAAGAACCGCTACATTGGCCGTACCTTCATCATGCCCGGGCAGACCCAGCGCAAGAAATCGGTGCGTCAGAAGCTGAATGCCATCGATGTCGAGTTCAAGGGCAAGAACGTACTGCTGGTGGATGACTCCATCGTGCGCGGCACCACCTGCAAGCAGATCATCCAGATGGCCCGGGATGCCGGTGCCCGCAAGGTCTATTTCGCCTCGGCGGCGCCCCCGGTGCGTTACCCCAACGTTTATGGCATCGACATGCCCGCGGCCACCGAGCTGATTGCCCATGGCCGCACGGAAGATGAAGTGGGTCAGCTGATCGGCGCCGACCGCATTTTCTATCAGGACCTCGAAGACCTGAAGAGCGCCTGTCGCGAGGTCAACCCCGAGATGGAAGCCTTCGATTGCTCGGTGTTCGATGGCAACTACGTCACCGGCGATATCGACGAGGCCTACCTGGCGGTACTGGAAGCTAGCCGTAACGATGCGGCCAAGGACAACAGCGCGGGTGACCATGCGCTGGTTGACATGCACAATCAGGACGATGACCTGGACGACTGAACGCGCATGCGCTGGCAACTTTCCCTAGGGGGAGTTGCCGGGGGAATGGACGTTTTGGAAGCTGGACGTTTTGGAAAAGAGGGCGCTGCCATGCACGATGATCATCACCAGGAGGAGTGGTCGCTCGAAACGCTCGCCATTCGCGCGGGGCACCACCGCACGTTTGAGCAGGAGCATGCCGAGCCGATTTTTCCCACCTCGAGCTTTGTTTACGAGAGTGCTGCCGAAGCTGCCCGCAAGTTCGGTGGTCAAGAGCCGGGTAACGTCTACTCGCGCTTCACCAATCCGACGGTACATACCTTCGAACGCCGACTGGCGGCCCTCGAAGGCGGTGAGCGCTGCGTCGCCACCAGCTCTGGCATGGCTGCCATTCTTTCCACTGCCCTGGCACTGCTGTCGGCGGGGGATGAGATCGTGGCCTCGCGTTCGTTGTTTGGCTCTACGGTCAGCCTGTTCGACAAGTATCTGGGCAAATTTGGCATTACCACGCGCTATGTGGAGCTTTCCAATCTGGCAGCCTGGGAAGCCGCGGTGACGCCCGCAACTCGGCTGATGTTCGCCGAAACGCCGTCCAATCCGCTTTCCGAAGTGGCCGATATTCCGGCCCTGGCAGCGTTGGCGAAGCGCAGCGGGGCCTTGCTGGCCATCGATAACTGTTTCCTTACGCCTGCTCTGCAACAGCCGCTGGCACTGGGGGCCGACCTAGTGATTCACTCGGCCACCAAATACCTGGATGGCCAGGGGCGCGCCGTGGGCGGAGCGGTGGTGGGGCGTCATGACCTGCTGGAAGAGGTGTTTGGCGTCGTGCGGACCTGCGGCCCTTGCCTGAGTCCGTTCAACGCGTGGATCTTCACCAAGGGGCTCGAGACCCTGTCGCTGCGCATGAAGGCCCACTGCGAGAACGCCTTGAGCCTGGCCCGCTGGCTCGACCAGCACCCCGCCGTCAATCGGGTGTATTACAGCGGCCTGGAAGCGCACCCGCAGCATGCGTTGGCCAAGCGCCAGCAGCAGGGCTTTGGTGCCGTGCTGGGGTTCGAGGTGCAGGGTGGTCAAGAGGGCGCCTGGCAGGTGATCGACGCCACGCGCATGCTGTCGATTACCGGCAATCTGGGCGATGTCAAAACCACCATCACTCACCCGGCCACCACGACCCACGGGCGCCTTTCCGATGAGCAAAAGGCCGCCGCAGGGATTGCGCCGGGGCTGATTCGGGTAGCCGTCGGGCTTGAAAGTCAGGCGGATATCCAGCGTGACCTGGCCCGTGGCCTGGATGCGCTGGCGGCTCGTTGAAGTACGATATTGTGACGACTGACCGGCCGAGAGGCCGGTTTTTTATTGGCGATACACGCCAACGTTTCATAAAGTGACACGGTACGGGCACGATGAAACGGTTTTTCCGAACGGTGCGTTCTGCTTTTTTCAGCAGTGTTTTGTCATACGAAAGGTTATGATTTTCATAACAAGTGAAGCATGCTGTGGGGCAGCGTGCAGCCGTCAATGGGGAATCAAGGATGTGGCGTAATACACGCAGTGGCTGGGGGTGATCAGTATCGCGTTTCACTGGCTGAGCGCTTTGACCATCATTGGGTTGTTCGCGTTAGGCTGGTGGATGACCGGGTTGGGTTATTACGACCCTTGGTACAATCAGGCTCCCTGGATTCATCGCTCGGTGGGCGTGCTACTGCTGCTGGTCACCTTTGGCCGATTGGCTTGGCGTTTCATGCAGCCGACCCCCGCGGCCGAGGGAGGGCGATTCGAGCGTCTGGCGGCTCACCTTGGCCACATCGCACTTTACGTTTTGATGCTGACGGTACTGTTCAGTGGCTACCTGATTTCGACCGCCAACGGGCGTTCCATCAGTGTGTTTGGCTGGTTCGATGCCCCTGCCATCCTGCATGGCCTGCCCAATCAGGCCAGCGTGGCGGGCGACATACACTGGTACAGCGCGTTGGCGCTCATGGTATTGGCAGGTGGGCATGCGTTGGCGGCATTGGTGCATCATTGGCGCTGGCGGCACGACACGCTGCGCCGCATGGTCAACCCGCGCCATGCGCAGCCAAAGCCCCATGCCCAGCCAAAGATTTGAACCCCTGTTCTACTCACCGCGGACTCATGATGGATCCGCAGTTTTGACCAAGGAAAGCGAGGAGATAGCAATGTTGAAGAAGACAGCGATTGCCACGGCACTGGCCGCAGCGGCTCTGATTCCCTTGAGCCAGGCTCAGGCGGCTGATTATCAGATCGATATCGAAGGCCAGCACGCATTCGTGCAGTTCAAGATCAACCATCTGGGCTTCTCTTACATTCTGGGCAGCTTCGAGACCTTCGATGGCCAGTTCCACTACGATGCCGACGACCTGGATGCGTCTTCCGTCTCCATGGAAGTGCAGGTCAACAGCCTGACCACCAACCATGCCGAGCGTGACCGTCATATTCTGAGCGCTGACTTCCTCAACGCCAGCGAATTCCCCACGGCGACCTTCACGTCCACTGGTTTCGAAGCCACGGGTGACAACGAAGGCGTGGTGACCGGCGAGCTGACGCTGCACGGCGAAACTCAGGAAATCGAAATGCCGGTGACCCTGATGGGCGAAGGTGAAGATCCCTGGGGTAACTACCGCGCTGGTTTCGAAGGCAGCACCATGCTGACGCTGAGTGATTTCGGCATCGACATGAGCGACTTCCCGGAAGCCATGCACGAGCTGGAGCTGTACGTCACCTTCGAAGGCATCCGCCAGTAAGCGATGACTGATCAGAACGCTGCCACCTTCACGGGTGGTGGCGTTTTTTGCGTTTTAAAGCCCCCGTAAATCGAGCAATACACCAAGGAGGCCGCCGTTGGCAGCCGCTATGCAACAACGTGAGTTGGCTATCACCCTGTGGCGTCAAACCTGGCCCATGGCCATTGGTGTTCTGGCGCTGCTCGGGTTTCAACTGGTCGACAGCGCCTTCATCGCGCGGCTGGGCACGGCCCCGCTGGCCGCGCAGTCGTTCACTTTTCCGCTGTCGTTTTTGATCATTGGTATTCAGGTGGGGATGGGCATCGCCATTGCGGCGCTCATCTCCCGAGCCTTGGGGGCCGGTGAGCAAGCCAGAGCCAGGCGCTTGAGCAGCCTGGTGCTGTTGGCGGGTGGTGCGGTCATCGGTGTGCTGGCCGTCGTGCTTTGGGCGTTGCAGGAGCCCTTGTTCAGCCTGCTGGGGGCCGACCAGCGTGCGCTAGGGCACATTCGAGCCTACTGGGCGCCGCAGCTGTTCGCCGCCTGGTTGGGCGCCTTGCTTTACTTCATCTACAGCGTGTTTCGCGCCCACGGCGATACTCGGTTACCTGGCAAGATGATGGTGGTCAGCAGCCTGGTGAACCTGGTGCTGGACCCGCTGTTCATTTTTGGCCTAGGCCCCTGGGAGGGATGGGGGTTACCGGGTGCTGCCTGGGCCACGGCCATCGCCTTTGCCGTGGGCTTGTGGTTTACCTGCCGCAAGCTCTATCGGCGTGACTGGGCGACCTCGGTGGCGCTGTGGCCAGAGATCAAACGCTCCTGGCGGCCTTTCACCGGCATTGCCGCGCCAGCCATGGTCAGCCAGCTGATGCCGCCGCTGGCCGCCATGCTGGCGATTGCGGCGGTGGCGGGGCTGGGGGATACCCAAGTCGCGGCCTGGGGGTTGGCCAGCCGATTGGAAACCCTTTCGCTAATGGTGATTCTTGCCATGACCATGTCGCTGCCCCCCTGGTTGGGGCGCTGCTATGGGGCTGGAGACTGGGAGCAGATTCATCGTCTCATGCGCCTGGCGCTGACCGTGGCCGTGGCTTGGCAGTTGGCGTTGGGCGTGTTGTTGGCGCTGGCGTCACCCTGGGTGGCCATGGCGCTGGCCGGTAATCCGGAAGTACAGAGCGAACTGGCGCTGCTGATACGTTTTCTGCTGCCCAGCTATGCGGCGCTGGGTGTATGCATGCTGGTGGTCTCGGCGGGCAATGCGCTGGGCTGGCCGCTGCGGGCCATGCTGCTCTCCAGTGCGCGGCTGTTCGTGTGCTACCTGCCGTGCCTTTGGGTGGGGGCGCAGCTGTTTGGCTGGACGGGGCTGGCTGCGGGTGCCGCGGTGGGGAATGTGCTGGCAGGCCTGATGGCTTGGGGAGCGCTGCGGCAGATTCTCTCCCGCCCGCATCGGCGGGCGGGAGTGTCATGACCCGACGACAGGTTCAGTGCTGGCGGCGTGATTCCTGAAACGAGAAATACAGGAACAGCAGCGCCATGGCGAGATAGCCCATGACGAAGTCGGGGGCCGCATTGAAGGCCAGCTGGGGCGCATGCATCAGGCCAACGAATGAAAAGCCCGCCGCGATGGCGGCAAAGGCCGCTGCCCTGCGGAACTGATGGTCGATCACCGACACGGTCATGGCGCCCAGCAGGATGGCCATGAACATGGCACCTTGCCCCAGCACGACGATGGCGCTGGAGATGTCGCTGACCACCTCACCGGCTCCCCGGTTGAAGCGCGTCATGACGTAATTGGCGAAGTAGGGCAGCATCGCCAGGGCGATGGCCGGGTAGTAACGGGTATCGTTGGCCTGGAACGCAGTGGCGATCATGGACATTCCCACGAACACCAGAATAGGCGCCACGACGGAGACCGGAATGATGGCCGCCAGGGCAGCAATCAGGCCGAACATGGTGGCCAGCGCATAGACGGCGCCGTTCAGCAGGCTGTAACCGCGCCCGGCGCCCATCCATTTGGCACCCACCGTGGCAATGTAAACCGTCGTCGGGAACACGCCGCCAAACAGCGCCCCGATCATGGTGCCCGCGCCATCCACGGCCTGGCACTCCCGTACATCGTACTTGTCGCCTGCGGCTTCCATGGCCTCGACGTTGTTCATGGTTTCGATGGCGTTGTACAGGGTAATGGGCAGCACCACGGTCAGGACGGCCAGCATGCCGGTGAACAGCAGGCCCAACCCTTCGAACCAGGCGAGATTGGGCAGCAAGGGGTAGAACCCCAGGTGGGTGAAGGCATCGCTGAAGCGCTCGGTGCCTGCATCGCCAATCAGGTAGGCCATGGTCGTCCCGATGACGATGGCAAACAGCGAGGTGGGGAGCTTGAACGGCATGCTGACCCTGGCGACCAGGCCCACGATGATGATCCCCAGCACCAGCAGGCCAATCACCGGCATTTCCAGCGTCTTGAACAGCATTTCACCGGCGATGAAGGTCAGCGCAACGCCTGCCACGGCACCCAGCATGGCGGCTCGGGGCAGGTGATACTGTACCCAGCGGCCCCCGACGCTGATCAGGGCTTCGATGGCACCGCTGATGAAGCAGGCGGCCACGGCGACTTTCCAGGCGAGTTCGGCATCGCCGGTCAGCTGTTTGGCGGGCAGCAGCACCCCGAACAGGAAGACGAACATCACCGGCGTGGAAATACCGTAGGAGAGCGCCGTGACGTCGCTGCGGTTCTCCTTGCGCGCCAAGCGAGCGGCGCTCCAGGCGTAGTAGAAATTGCCCACCATGACGGCGACCGCCGCCCCTGGCAGCACCTGCCCATACACGATGGAAGCAGGGAAACCCATGCCCAGCATGGTAATGGCGATAATGACGAAATTGGCGATGTTGTTCTGGAACAGCGCAAAGAAAGCGTCGGTATCTTCTTTTTTGTACCAGGGGTAGGGAGTGCTGGCAGCCGCCATGTTGTGCCTCTCGGTTATGGTGTGTTGTATACAAGGCTACGCTGAGTGTGCCGAATATTTGACTAATCGGTCAAGCGTTGCGTTGTCACGGACGCCGCGCGGGCGCCCCAGGCTCTGGCGGCGAAGGCGCAATTGTACACATCATTGCCCAAGAGGTTGATCTTTCTAAACAAAAACGCCCAGGCCAAAGCCTGGGCGTGATACGTCGTTGCGCGAGATCAGTCGTTGACTGCCGCGATGGCCTTGGCCAGGTAGGGAAGGTTCTCGTGGGAGAAGCCTGCCACGTTGGCCCGGCCCGAGCGCACCATGTAGATGCCGAAATCGTCGCGCAGGCGGTCTACCTGTTCCGGGGTCAGGCCCGTGTAGGAGAACATGCCGCGCTGCTCGGCTACGCAGGCGTACTTTTCCGCCAGACCGTAAGGCTTGAGTGCCTCGACGAAATCGCGACGCAGGGTATTGATACGGTCGCGCATCTCCGTCAGCTCTTCACGCCACAGGGCGGACAGCTCGGCATCGTGGAGGATTTCACTGACGATGGCGCCGCCGTGGGCGGGCGGATTGGAGTAGTTTTCCCGAGCAACGATGGCCGCCTGAGAGCGTACGTTTTCCATCTGCTCGGCGTCCTTGGCCACCAGAATCAGGCAGCCAGTGCGCTCGCAGTAGATACCGAAGTTCTTGGAGCAGGAGCTAGTGATGATCACCTCATCCAGGTTTTCAGCCAGCAGACGAACGCCGTAGGCATCTTCTTCCAGCCCTTCGCCGAAGCCCTGGTAGGCGAAGTCGATCAGCGGCAGCAGCTTGCGCTCTTGCAGAACGGCCATGACTTCCTGCCACTGGGCTTGAGAAAGATCGAAGCCGGTGGGGTTGTGGCAGCAGGCATGCAGCACGACCACGTCGCCTTCGGGGATCTGCTTGAGTGCTGCCAGCATGCCCGCGAAATCCAGACGGTTCTCGGCATCAACGTAGGGGTATTTGTGCAGCGCAATGCCCGCCGCGGTGAAGATGCCGTGGTGGTTGGGCCAAGTGGGGTCGCTGACCCAGATGCCTTTGCCGGGCAACTGGCTGGCAATGAAATCGGCCGCCAGACGCAGAGCGCCCGTGCCGCCCGGTGACTGCGTGGCGCTGGCACGGTTGGCTTTCAATACCGCTGAGTCGGCACCCAGTACCATGGGCAGCACGGCATCGCCATAAGCAGGCGCGCCATGGGAGCCGATGTAGGTCTTGGTGGTTTCATTCTTGAGCAGGCGAGCTTCTGCTTCCTTGACCGCACGCATGACCGGGGTATTGCCCGCTGCGTCACGATATACACCGACACCAAGGTCCACCTTCTGCGGATTGGTGTCTTTCTTGAAAGCTTCGATCAACCCGAGAATGGCGTCTCCAGGGACTCGCTCAATTTGCTCAAACATTTATTCGACTACCTCGTCGGTTCTGGCGGCAAGAATGAAATCATTGAGATGCAGGCCGCGCAGGGTATGCGTCCACCAGGTCACGGTGGTGTGCCCCCACTCGGTCACGATGACCGGGTGATGCCCAGCCTGCTCGGCGACCTCACCGACACGCTGGGTAAATGCCAACGCATCCGCGAAATCACGAAACGCAAAGCGTCTCGTCAACTTCATGATGCCATCGTGTTCGATAATCTGCCACTCTGGAAGTGCGGCCAGATGGGGTTGGCATGCCTCATGAGCGAGCGGCATGGCATCTGACGACACGGGCTGGAAGGCAGTGCGAGCGAGGCTTTGCATGGTGGGTCTCCGAAGGCGACGTTACTAGCGTCAGGGTAGAAGACGCACGCAGTCCCGGCCAACCTCCTTGGCGCGATAGAGCGCCTGATCCGCACGCTCCATCAGGCTGGTCAGGGGTTCGCCACAGCGGTACTCCGCAACCCCGATGCTCAGCGTGACGCTGCTCTGGCCAATGCCGAAATCGTGCTCGGCGATGGTTTTGCGCAGGCGGTCGGCAAGCGCATGGCATTGCTGCAGCGAGGTGAGCGGCAACAGTACCATGAACTCTTCACCTCCCAGGCGGGCAACCACGTCTTCACAGCGCAGCAGCGAGCAGGTCAACGTGGCGAGCTGTTTGAGTACCTTGTCGCCCTGCAGATGTCCCCAGGCGTCATTGAGCTGCTTGAAGTGGTCGATGTCGATCATCATGACCGACAGTGGTGAGCCATGGCGCGTGCTCAGGGAGCTCAAATGCGTCAGTTGCAGCATCAACTTGCGCCGGTTGGCCAGGCCGGTCAGCGGGTCGGTGTCGCAAAGCCGACGCAGGCGCTGCTCTTCCAGCACCTGGTCGGTGATGTCCATCATGATACCGCTCCAGCGCACGCCATTGGTGAAAGGTTCGGGGTTGGCGCTGACCGCGATCCAGCGAGGGTTTTCTTCTGGAAAGGGGAATCGGAAGCGGGTGGTCAGCGGCAGCATCCAGCGTGCTGAGCGTTCGATGGCCGACATGATCTTTGGGTAGTCGCTGCCAGTGAGTTGCTCCAGCAGCGGCTGGGCATCTTCGGCGAGCTGGTGTTTGTCGATATAGGCAAGTGCCATGCCACCCCCTTCCAGATAGGGAAAATGCATGTGGCCAGCGTGCGTGCGGTAAAACTGAAAAATGACCCCTGGGATGCTGCTGATCAACTCTTCCGTGCCCGGGGCGGCAGGCTTGGAAGTAACGGATGCCTCATTCACGGACATGCGTGAATCTCCAGACGATAGGCCTATTATAAGTTAGCTGTGAAGATTAGCCCTAAATAGGTAAATGGGATGTAAGCCATTGCTGACAAATTGTCTTTTATTAATAATTTTTTGGAATTAAAAGCAGATTTTAAATTCTATATGGCTCGTTTTTGGCGGAGATGGCCTGTGCAGAGCGCACCAATCGGTTTAAAATTACTTTTCGGCATATGAATTATTATTCTTATTACTTTGGTGGCGGGTTTGGCTGCACAGCAATCACACGAGGTGGATACGTCCATAATGGCAACCATGAGCGCACAGACAGGCGTTGGCCGTGTCAGTTTGGTAGGCGCAGGGCCAGGCGACCCGGAGTTACTGACCCTGAAAGCCTTTCGTCGGCTCAAAAGTGCCGAGGTGGTGCTTTATGACCGTCTGGTGAGTGATGAAATCATCGCGCTGCTGCCACAGGAAGCCGCGCGCTACTATGTCGGCAAGGCGCGTTCGTCCCACAGTGTGCCTCAGGAGGGGATCAATCAGGCATTGGTGGAGTGGGCTCGGCAGGGCAAGCAGGTGGTGCGTCTGAAAGGTGGCGACCCGTTCATTTTTGGGCGTGGGGGAGAAGAGCTGGAAACCTTGGTGGCTGCCGGTATCGAGGTAGACGTCGTGCCCGGCATTACCGCTGCCTCGGGGTGTGCGGCTTATGCTGGCATACCGCTGACCCATCGCGATCATGCGCAATCCGTGCGTTTCGTGACCGGGCATTTGCAGCAGGGCGAGTTTACCCTCGATTGGCCTACTCTGGCGCAGCCTGGCCAGACCCTGGTGTTTTACATGGGGCTGAGTAATTTGACGGCCATTTGTGAGGGGCTGATGGCCCATGGTTTGCCACCGGAAACGCCCCTGGCACTGATCGAGCAGGGAACCACGCGCCAGCAGCAGACCCATACGGGCACCCTGCGGCAACTGCCGACGGCTTTTCTGCAAGGTGCCATCCAGCCGCCTACGCTGTTGATCGTGGGAAGCGTAGTGACATTGCATGCGCGCCTTTCGTGGTTCGAGGTGGAACAGGGAGCCGCTCAGGGCTTCGGTGAAGAGAGCCATCTTTGCAAAGTGCGTCGCCCGTGATGGCATCTGTCCACTCGAGAGAGGCAGGTTTCGAAGCCGTATCTTGCTGAGCGCTGGCGATATGCGGGTGGCTGTGTATGCTGGTAAGGACTACTTTTAGAAACGATCGTTGACGATAGCGAGCGATTTGTCACTCACGTTGCTATTACCAGCAGCCAAGCGAAGAGAGGGATGCAGCATGTCAGAAGCAAACCACCCAGAGCCGCACACACCTGCTGGCAAGCCTGATATGAAGACGCTGTTTCAGGATAACCGCGTCAAGGGGATTGCCGGTATCGCGGCCATTGCGGTGATATGGGCCATCATGGCGCAGTCCAATGCAGGCACCCATCGTGATCGCGTCGAGCGGCTGGAAGGCCAGCTCAACAGTGTCGAGCAGGAGAATGCCCAGTTGAGCCAGCGCCTGGCCGAGGTCGAAGAAGCCGAAGCCGACCTGACCGCCATGCGTGAAGAAATTGCCTTGTTGGCGCAGCAGCAGGAAGAAGCTTCTGAAACGCTGGCGTCTGCTCAGGGCGAGGTAGGCACCGTGCAGTCGCGTCTGGAGGAGTTGGAAGCGCAGCGGGATGCCCTTGAGCAGGAAGTGACGTCACTGGAAGAGCGTCTGGCGGGCGCCGAGAGCGAGATGGAAAGCCTGCGCGAAGCGCGCGACCAGATCGTCAGTGAGCGTGATGAGGCCGAGTCTAGCCTGCAACAGATCGAAGATGCCCGTGAAAGCGCGGAGCAGGCGCGTCAGGAGGCTGAAGCGGCTCGTCAGGAAGCCGAAGAGCAGCGCCAGCAGGCGGTAGAAGAGCAGACGGCTGCCGAAGACGAGCTCAGTGAGCTGGAATCCCAGGTCAACGAGGCCAATGAGCGCCTGGCCGAGCTGGAAGAGCAGATTGCCAGCCAGCAGAGCGAGCTGGAGTCGCTGCAGGAAGAGCGCGATAGCGTGACCAGCGAGCGCGATGCGATGCAGTCCGAGATCGAGTCCATGACCCAGCTGCGCGAGGAGGAAGAAGAGAGCCTGAGCCAGGTGCGCGGTGAAATGGATGACCTGATGGTGGCGTTGGACATTGGCCGTGAGGAAGTCGCCAATGTCGAGAGCGATATCGAGACTCGCGAAGAGCAGCTGGAACGCTTGGAGAGCCAACTGCGCGAGTGGCGTGAAGAGCTGGCCGCGCTAGGCGACCGCCTGCACGTGGATGATGCTGCCAACGATGAGGTGCCTGACCTGTCAGGTGATCAAGAGAGCGATGGCGACGACGCTGACGCTGACGATACGCAAGCGCAGTAAACGGAGTTCCGATGGCTGAGGCCATCGTGTTCTTCCAAGAGCGGGCACGGGGCTTCCCATGCCCGCTTTTGTTTTTGTCGGTTTAGAAATGGGCGGTGGAGGAGTATCATTCCCGCCAGACCATGCAGGTATTCAACAACGGGAGAGCCATTGATGGATGGTGTGAAACATATCGTGGCCGTGGCCTCGGGCAAGGGTGGTGTCGGCAAGTCGACCGTGACCGTGAATCTGGCGCTGGCATTGTCGGCTCAGGGCTACCGTGTGGGCGTGCTGGACGCCGATATCTATGGACCCAGCCAGGCCCAGATGCTGGGCGTCAAGGAGGGCATGCGTCCTCAAGCCGGGGAGAACAATACATTTTTGCCCCTGGAAGCACACGGCATCCAGGCCATGTCGATGGCGTTCATGGTCAATACCCGTGATGCCATGGTATGGCGTGGCCCTATGGTGGTGGGGGCGTTCCAGCAGATGCTCACCCAGACCCAGTGGGACAACCTGGACTTCCTGCTGATCGACATGCCGCCCGGTACCGGCGACATTCAGTTGACCCTGGCGCAGAAAGTGGCCGTGTCGGGTGCGGTGATCGTGACGACACCTCAAGACATCGCGCTGCTGGATGCTCGCAAGGGCATCGAAATGTTCCGCAAGGTCAATGTGCCTGTGCTGGGGGTAGTCGAGAACATGAGCCTTTACCACTGTGAGCAGTGCGGCCATGAAGCGGCGATCTTTGGCACCGGTGGCGGTGACCGCATTGCCGAAGAGTATGATACGGCGGTGTTGGGTCGGCTGCCGCTGACCCTGTCGATTCGTGAATTGGCCGACTCCGGGCGCCCCAGCGTGGTTGCCGAGCCGGAGAGTTCCGTGAGCCAAACGTTTGCCGAGATTGCCCGTCAGGTGGCGCAGTCCGTCAACGCCCATCAATCCGGTGGCCCGACGATTTCCTTTAGCGAGTGATGAAGTAACCGATGAGCATTAAATCAGACAAGTGGATCCGCCGTATGGCGCAGAGCGATGCCATGATCGAGCCCTTCGAAGCCGAGCAGGTGCGCTACGTCAACGATCAGCGGGTGATCTCCTACGGCACGTCCAGCTACGGATACGATGTGCGCTGTGCCGATGAGTTCAAGGTGTTTACCAATATCCACTCGGCGATTGTCGATCCCAAGTCGTTCGATGACAAGAGCTTCGTCGATGTGAAAGGGGACGTGTGCATCATTCCCCCCAACTCGTTCGCGCTGGCACGCACGGTGGAGTACTTTCGTATTCCGCGTAACGTGCTGACCATTTGTCTGGGCAAATCGACCTACGCGCGCTGCGGCATCATCGTCAACGTGACGCCACTGGAGCCGGAGTGGGAAGGCCACGTGACGCTGGAGTTTTCCAACACGACCAACCTGCCTGCCAAGATCTATGCCCATGAAGGCGTTGCCCAGATGCTGTTCCTCGAATCCGACGAGGTCTGCGAAACCTCGTACAAGGATCGTGGCGGCAAGTACATGGGACAGCGTGGGGTGACCTTGCCCAGAACGTGATGGGGAAGGACTTAGCGATCAGTCATCGTCAGATGGCAGGATAAAAAACGCCCTGATGCAGTGATGCATCAGGGCGTTTTGGGTTGGGCGCAACGATGGGTCAGGCGTCGTTGGCTTCTTCGTCCAGCTCTTCGGCGGCATCCGCATGGGAAAGACGCATGCCATAGGGCGGTAACAGGTGGCCGTCCATGCGTGCGCCTTCGGCGGTGTACTGCAAGCGTCCTTCAAGGAACCAGTGAACGGCAATCGGGAAGATCAGGTGTTCACGGGCGTGGACTTTCTCCTTGAGGGTCTCGACGCTGTCTTCGGCGGTGACGGCGAGCTCGGCTTGCAAGACCACTGGCCCTCCGTCCAGCTCTTCGGTGACGAAATGCACGCTGCAACCATGCTGGGCAACGCCATCGGCCAAGGCTCTGGCGTGGGTGTTGAGGCCCTGGTAGGCAGGCAGCAGCGACGGGTGAATGTTGAGCATTCTGCCCAGGAAGCGCTGTACGAAACGTGGCGTCAGAATCCGCATGAAGCCCGCCAGAACGATGAGATCCGGCTCATGGCGTTCGATCACCTTGATCAGCGCGCCGTCGTAGGCGTCGCGACTATCGTATTCACGGTGGGGCAAAGCCACCGCTTCGATACCCGCTTCGTGGGCGCGCTTCAGACCGTAAGCGTCCGGCTCGTTGGAGATGACCGCGACGATCTCGCCGCCCAGACGGTCGTGCTGCTGGGCATCGATCAAGGCCTGCAGGTTGCTGCCGCTGCCGGAGATCAACACCACCACACGACGCGCTCCCACGGGTTCCGGGGTCAGGTCGTTGATGGTATCCGTGCTGTACTCGGTACTGCTCATGCCTGCGGGCCTGCCTTGAGGTTGTTCAGCACCACGGCCTCGTCCTCGCGTGCCACGATGTGACCAATCTGGTACACGGTTTCACCTTGAGCCTGCAAGTGAGCCTTGGCGGCTTCCGCCTGGCTCGCAGGCACTACCACCACCATGCCGATGCCGCAGTTCAGCACGCGGTGCATTTCGGTTTCGTTGACGTTGCCCTTGGCTTGCAGCCAGTTGAATACTTCCGGGCGCTGCCAGGTGGTCAGGTCGATCTTTGCCGCCAGGTGGTCGGGCAGCACGCGGGGAATGTTTTCCAACAGGCCGCCGCCGGTGATGTGCGACAGCGCATGTACCGCCAGCTCCGTTTCACGCATCATCGAGAGCAGCGATTTCACATAGATGCGCGTGGGGGCCATCAGTGCCTCGCTCAGCGGCTTGCCGTCCACCTGCTCTTCCAGCGACGCCTGGCTGACTTCGAGGATCTTGCGAATCAGGGAGTAGCCGTTGGAGTGAGGGCCGGAAGAGGCGAGGCCCAGCAGTACGTCGCCTTCGGCAACCTTGCTGCCGTCCAGGATCTCCTCTTTCTCCACGACGCCAACGCAGAAGCCGGCCAGGTCGTAGTCGTTGCCTTCGTACATGCCGGGCATCTCGGCGGTTTCGCCGCCCACCAGGGCACAGCCGGCCAGTTCGCAGCCTGCACCAATGCCGGTGACCACGTCGACGGCGATATCCACGTCTAGCTTGCCCGTGGCATAGTAGTCGAGAAACAGCAGCGGCTCGGCACCGGCCACGATCAAGTCGTTGACGCACATGGCTACCAGGTCGATCCCAATAGTGTCATGCTTGCCCAGGTCCATGGCCAGACGCAGCTTGGTGCCTACGCCGTCGGTACCAGAGACCAGTACGGGTTGACGGTAACCCGCAGGCAGCTCGCACAGGGCGCCGAAACCGCCGAGGCCGCCCATGACCTCCGGGCGTGACGTGCGCTTGGCCACATGCTTGATGCGGTCCACCAAGGCATTGCCTGCATCAATATCGACGCCTGCGTCCTTGTAGCTGAGAGAGGGAGTCGACTGGGAAGAGGAGGTCTCGGTCATGACGGGTCCTGTGAAGCCTATGCAAAGCGATTGTGCTGGCAAATTGCCAGTGCCGGAGCGATAACGGCCTGCGATTGTATCACTGCGCGACGTAAGTCGCACCGATGGACACGTTATCAGATGCGTGCTGGCCAGGTTTTGTTACTATTCATTGCCTGACGCTGACCGTTTATCCAGGAAGGAGAGAGTGAAATGCGACATTCGTGGTGGGGCATCCTGTTTTTGGTGGCCCTGGTTGGCGTTGTATATTTGCTGGATGCCGTCTTGATGCCCTTCATTGCCGGACTGATTCTGGCGTACCTGGCAGACCCGTTGACCAACTATTTTCAGCGGCTGGGCCTCAAGCGAGTGTGGGCGGTCAGTAGCGTATTCCTCATTTTACTGCTGGTGCTGGCCATCAGTCTGTTGATTCTGATTCCGCTGGTCATCCAGCAGATCAAGCAGCTTGGGGAGATGGTGCCGGGGGTGTTCGACTGGGTGGAAAACTACCTGGCCCCGCAGGTGCAGGAGTGGACGGGGTATGACCTGCGTTCCGAGCTGGACAATGTTCAGGAGACCCTGGCTGAAAATTGGCGCGATGCCGGTAGCTACCTGGCCCAGGCGCTTGGTCAGATCGGCCGTTCGGGCATGGCGTTTGCCACGTGGGTGACCTACGTGGCGTTGATCCCGGTGGTCACCTTTTACCTGTTGCTCGACTGGAACCGGTTGCTGAACAATCTGATCGACTTGATTCCGCGTCACTGGGTCGATGACGCCACTCGGCTGGCCAAGCGCTGCGACGAGGTGTTGGCGGCTTTCCTGCGCGGGCAGTTGCTGGTCATGCTGTGCCTGGGCATTATCTATGCGGTGGGTCTGACCCTGATGGGGCTGAATTTTGGCCTGTTGATCGGTGTCATTTCTGGCCTGGTGAGCATCGTCCCCTTTCTGGGGTTCATCGTTGGGCTCAGCAGTGCCTTGGTGGTGGCATTGTTCCAGTTCGACAGCTGGTGGGCGCTGTTGGGAGTGCTGGGGGTATTCAGCCTGGGGCAGGTCATCGAAAGTGTCGTGCTGCAGCCCAAATTGCTGGGTGACAAGATTGGCTTGCACCCGGTGGCGGTCATTTTTGCGGTACTCGCGGGGGGCAATCTGTTTGGCCTGACCGGGGTGCTTCTGGCCTTGCCAGCGGCTTCGGTCATCATGGTGCTGCTCAAGGAAGTCAAAGAGCGTTACCAGAACAGTGCCTTGTATGATGAGACGCTGGAGCCGACGTCACCGCCGCACGAACTGGGTCTCCAGGACAAAAGGGAGTCTTCATGAGCCGATTGCCGGCACAGTTACCGCTCGGGGTGGGGTTGCGTGATGACGCAACGCTGAACAATTACTATCCCTCGAGCGGTAATGCAGCTCTGGTGCAGCATCTGACGCAACAGCTGTCGCCAGACGCCGAGCCGTTCATCTATCTTTGGGGCGCGCCGGGCAGCGGCCGTAGTCATCTGTTGCAGGCGGCCTGCCATGCGGCGTCGGATCAGGACAAGCGTGCCCTTTACCTGCCGTTGGCCGACCTTGGCCATTTCCCACCGCTGATGCTGGAGGATATCGAGCGTCTTGACCTGGTGGCCATCGACGACCTCGAATACGTCATTGGGCGCAAGCGTTGGGAAGAGGCGCTGTTCCATGCGTTCAATCGCTTGCGAGATGCTGGCAAAGCGCTCTTGATCGCCGCCAATGCGCCGCCCAGGCGGCTGGACGTCGTGCTACCGGACCTGGCCTCACGGTTGACCTGGGGGGTGACGTTTCATCTTCACCCGCTGGATGACCAGGAGCGCCTGGCCGCCTTGAAGCTGCGGGCTCGGGTCAGGGGAATGGAGTTACCCGACGATGTGGGGCGGTATATCCTGCATCGCGGCCCCCGAGAGCTTGGCGAGCTGTGTCGGGCGTTGGAGACCCTGGATCAGGCGTCGCTGTCGGCCAAGCGCAAGCTGACCATCCCTTTCGTGAAAGGCGCACTCAACTGGTAGACATCATTGGCAGGTACCATGAAAAAGCCCCGAGCACAGCGTGCTCGGGGCTTTTTACGTTGGGCTGGCCTCACTCACGTGCCACCAGCCTGGCGTTTGATCAGGCGCTCTTGCTCATTTTGCTGGCGGCTGCCTGAGCCTGCTTGACATTTTCTTCGGTCAGCTTCTGGCTTTTCTGCAGGAAATCCTGCTGCAGCGATACCACCTTGTCAGCGTCGCCCTTGACGCGCTCGGCCAGGTCCTTGGCCACTTTTTGCTGGCTTTCCATGTAGCTGCGCAGGCCATCGGCATCCTTGACGCTCATCAGCTGACGCACCTGAGCGATGCCGGTGTCCACGTACGCTTTGTTCGCGTCCAGCTGGGCATTCAGCAGTTTTTCAGAGTAGTCGATGCTCAGGGTCATGTAAGCACGGGCAGGTGCCATGAACAGGTTGTCGAACTGCTGAGTCATTTCGTTGGTGTTGAAGGTACGCATGGTGATGTCTCCTGGCCTTGTTTTGGGCAAAGTCTTGGGCAAAGTCTTAGGCAAACGGATTGCTGATCGAGTAGGGCAATCCAATATTCAAGGCTCAGCAACCGCGTTCCTGAAATCGCTACTGCAACTGCTGACCTCATCTTGCTTTGCAGCATAACAGCTGTTTTTGTGCAGTGCAACATGGCGCAATCGCCTCTTGCCCTCCATGCTGTGGGGACGCTGTTTACCGATCCACGGAACATCGCTACACTTTAAGTTATGGATAATCATTATCATTTTCTCGTCGGTGCTGGCTATGCCAGCCATTGACGAGCGAACTGAACTCGATGAGCCAATTGGAAAAGGAGAGCACCATGAGCACGCGGATTGAACGAGACAGCATGGGCGAGCTGGAAGTGCCCGCAGAAGCCCTTTACGGTGCCCAGACACAGCGGGCGGTGAACAACTTCCCGGTGTCGGGCACCCCGCTGCCCGCGGCGTTCATTCACGCCGTGGCGCGCATCAAGCTGGCTGCCGCGCGCAGCAATCAGGCGCTGGGGCTGCTGGATGAGCAGCGCGCCGCGGCCATCGAAAAGGCGGCCATGGCGGTGATCGACGGGCAGTACGATGAGCACTTCCCAGTGGATGTGTTCCAGACGGGGTCGGGCACCTCCACCAACATGAACGTCAATGAGGTGCTGGCGACCCTGGCCAGTCGTGAAGGGGTCGAGGTCACGCCCAATGATCACGTCAACATGGGGCAGTCCAGTAACGATGTCATCCCGACCGCCATTCATCTGTCCGCGGCGATTGCGGTACATGAACAGCTCCGACCTGCCCTGGTGCAGCTGAAAGAGACCATCGACCGTCGTGCCGAAGCGCTTTCCCACGTGGTGAAGACCGGGCGCACGCATTTGATGGACGCCATGCCGCTGCGCATGGACCAGGAACTGGGTGGTTGGTCCAGCCAGGTGGGGCAGGCCATCGAACGTTTTGACAGCGCTCAGCAGCGGCTTTGCCGATTGGCGCAAGGCGGTACGGCAGTGGGCACGGGTATCAATACGCCTGAAGGGTTTGCCGAGCGGGTGGCCGAGGACCTGAGTCGACAAACAGGGCTTTCTCTGGTGCCCAACGACAGCTTCTTCGCCAGCCTGGGCTCTCAAGATGCTGCCGTCGAGCTGTCCGGGCAGCTGCGCGGCTTTGCCTGTGTGGTGATGAAAATTGCCAATGACCTGCGCTGGATGAACTCTGGACCGCTGGCAGGGCTGGGTGAGATCGAGCTGGAGGCGCTGCAGCCGGGGAGTTCCATCATGCCTGGCAAGGTCAATCCGGTGATTCCCGAGTCCGCGGCACAGGCGGCGGCTCAGGTGATCGGTCTGGATACGGCGGTGACCGTGGCCGGGCAGAGCGGTAACTTTCAGCTGAACGTGATGCTACCGCTGGTGGCGGCCAATCTGCTGACCTCCATTACGCTGATGAGCAACACTGCCACGCTGCTGGCCGAGCGGGCCATCGCCACTTTCAAGGTGCGCGAGGACAATTTGCAGGGGCCGCTGGCGCGCAACCCGATTCTGGTCACGGCGCTGAACAGTGTCATTGGCTATAACGCTGCCGCGGCCATTGCCAAGAAGGCGTATCAGGCGGGTCGGCCCATCATCGATGTGGCCGAGGAAGAAACCGACCTGGACCGCGCGACCCTGGAGCGCTTGCTGGACCCGGCGGTGCTCACGCGTGGGGGGATTCCTCAGTAAACAGCCGCGTTCTGGCCTGGTTCAGGCCAGTTTGGCGTCAGGTCTGCTGTTCTTCGCTCTTGCCTTGCGCAATGGTGGCACTGGCTTCCTGACGCTCTTCCGAACTGGCGGAAGGGGTGTCGTGCTCATCCTGGCGCGCCGGCTGGTAGCTGAGCGTCGCCAGGATGGGGAAGTGATCCGACCCGAAGGCTTCCAGGCGCTCCATGTGGGTCAGCGTAAACTCCTCACTGACGAACACATGATCCAGCGGCCAGCGCAGCACAGGGTAGTGGGCGTGAAAGGTGCTGAAGAGCCCGCGGCCGCGCCGGGGGTCGAGCATGCCACTGACCCTGCAGAACAGCCGCGTGGTGCGCGACCAGGCCACATCGTTTAGATCGCCCGCCACGACGGTGGGGAAAGGCTCTTCGTGGACTTCCTGGCCTACCCATAGCAACTCGGCGTCGCGCCACAGCGACTTTTCGCTCTCGCTGGGGGCGGGCGGTCTGGGGTGCAGGGCGTAGAAGCGAATCTGTTCGCCGTTGTCCAGGGTGACGCGCGTGTGGATGGAAGGGATGTCGTCCTGAATGAGCCACTTTACCTGTGGGTTGCTCAGCGGCAGGCGCGAATAGAGATGCATGCCATAGAGGTTGTCCAGCGGCACCTTGACGCTGTGGGGCCACCGTTCATGGAGAACGCTATCGAGCTGCTCTTGCCACCACTGGTCGGATTCGAGAGTGAGCACCACGTCTGGCTGGTGGCGCTCGATCATGGCCAGCAGTTTCGCTGACTGGCGGTTGGGCGTGAGCACGTTGGCGATCAGCAGCGTCAGCGTCGGGGCCTGGCTGTCGGCGTGGGTGGCCTTGACCTGGACTGGCCAGCAGCGGGTCCAGGGGATGATGTAGCGCAGTTGAAGCAGCAGGCTCACCAGGGAAGCCGCCAGAGCAATGTTCTGCCAATTGCCAGCAGGCAGTATCAGCCCGCTCAGCAGCGCACAGAGCGCCGCTGCTGTCGCCAGCTGCAAACGTGGAAATTCGACGCTGCGAATCCACCACCAGCGTAGGCGGACTCTGGCCAGCAGCGTGGCGAACAGGAGTGTCAGAGCGGTACAACCCAGTAATGGACCGAGCAAGCGATACCTCCTGGCATCATGATATGGCGATTTAACGAAGATGCAGCTTAGTGGTTACGTTTATCAAGTGTCGATATAATTCTTCCAGCTCAGGCGGTTGTCAGAGCCTTGCAGAGAAGAAGACGTAAAAATGACTTGCAATTCAGCTATAAAGCCGTAGAATACGCATCCGTTGCACAGCAGGACCATAGCTCAGTTGGTTAGAGCGCCACGTTGACATCGTGGAGGTCGGCGGTTCAAATCCGCCTGGTCCTACCAATCATGTGCAGCCACGTTTCAGGACCATAGCTCAGTTGGTTAGAGCGCCACGTTGACATCGTGGAGGTCGGCGGTTCAAATCCGCCTGGTCCTACCAGATTCTCCAAAAAGCCCCGAGCACTGCTCGGGGCTTTTTGCGTTATGGGCGGGGCAGATCGGTCTGGCGAATGAAGGTATCGACCAGCGCCTCGATGCCGGCCTGGTCCTGGGCGCTGAAGCGGGCCAGCTGGGGGCTGTCGATATCCAGAACGCCCCATAGCCAGCCATCCTGAACGATGGGGACGACCAGTTCGGACTGGGAGGCCGCATCGCAGGCAATATGGTCGGCTACGGCGTGTACATCGTCGACTCGCTGGGTGGTGCGACTGCGCGCCGCTGCGCCGCATACTCCCTTGCTGAACGGAATCGGGTTGCAGGCGGGCTTGCCCTGGAAGGGGCCCAGGGTCAATATTTCCGGCTGGCGTTGCAGGTAAAAGCCTACCCAGTTGAGCTGTTCCAGCGATTGCTGGATGAACGCGCTGGTCTGGGCGCTGTTGGTCAGCCAGTCGCGTGTGTCCAGCAGGGCAGCGAGCTGACGATTGAGCAGGTCATAATCGATGGGGGTCATGTTGTTTCCCGGTTCGGATCAATGTCTCGGATAAAAACGCATCAGGCCAGCCTCGCGGCTGGCCTGATGGCAAAGCGTGTGTGCTGCTCGGCGGATTAGTCTTCGATCCAGCCAGGTACGGCGGCACCTTTGAACAGCTCGGTGGCTTTCTCGATGACTTCGTCGCGCTGGTAGGCTTCGACCAGTTGGCGAATCTCTTCACGCTCTTCGTCACCGCCACGTACGGCAATCAGGTTGACGTAGGGAGACTCGGGGCCTTCCTTGATCAGTGCGTCATCCAGGCTGAGGCCTGCTGGCTGAGCAAAGGTGTTGTTGATGAAGGCCATGTCCACGTCGGGCAGTACGCGAGGCAACTGCGCTGCTTCGATTTCACGGAAGCGGAAGCCGCGCGGGTTTTCAGCGATGTCGATGGGGGTGGCTTCCAGGAACGTCGGATCGTTCAGCGTGATCAGACCTTCGTTGTGCATCAGGATCAGAGCGCGACCTTCATTGGAAGGGTCGTTCGGCAGGGCGATCTGAGCGCCGTCCGGCAGCTCATCGATGCTGCTGTATTTTTCAGAGTAGGCGCCAATGGGGTACACGAAGGTGTAGCCGGCGATGGCAAAGTCGTAGCCACGGTCGTTGATCATGGCTTGCATGTAGGGCTCGTGCTGGTAGGCGTTGGCATCCAGGCTGCCATCGGCCAGTGCCGCGTTGGGCGTCACGTAATCGGTAAACTCGATGATTTCGACGTTCAGGTCGAACTCTTCCTTGGCAATGCGCGCCGCGACTTCCATGACTTCGGTTTCCGGGCCAGCGACCGTGCCCATCTTGATGGTGCGCGTGTCGGCGTTGGCGACGTTGATGGCCAGTGCCAGGGCGGTCAGGCTGCCAATAACGAGTTTTTGCATGGCGTTGCTCCAGTGTTGTGGTGAATCGTGTTGCAATGATGCGGTAATAAGAAACGCAAGTCTAATTCGTTTTCGCTATATGTGGCTATGCTGATCAAAGCTAAAAGCTATGTCATTTCGCTGAGCCGTCGGTGGCTTACTTGCGATCGCTTTTGCGTACCAGATAGTCGCCCAGGCTTTGGAAGCCTTGCACCATGACCACCAGGATCACCACGGTGATCAGCATGATGGTCGGGTTGAAACGGTTGTAGCCATAGCGAATGCCCAAATCGCCAAGGCCGCCACCGCCAACGGCGCCTGCCATGGCCGAGTAGCTCACCAGGGTCACCACGGTAATGGTGAGGCCGGTGATGATGCCGCCGCGTGCTTCAGGGATCAGCACCTTGGTGATGATTTGCCAGGGCGTGGCGCCCATCGACTGGGCGGACTCGATCAGGCCGGGCGAAATTTCGTTGAGCGCGCCTTCGATCAGACGGGCGACGAAGGGGATGGCCGCGATGGTCAAAGGAACCGAGGCGGCATTGATGCCGATGGAGGTGCCGACCAGCATTCGCGTGAAAGGAATGATGGCGACCATCAGAATGATGAACGGAATCGAACGGCCTACGTTGGTGATGATGCCCAGTGCCTGGTTGAGTACCGGCATGGCCAGAATCTGCCGGGGCCGCGTGACGTACAGCAGCACCCCCAGCGGCAGGCCCAGCAGTGTGGCGATGACGCCGGACACGGCCACCATGTAAAGGGTGTCCAGCGTCGCCTGTAACACGAGATCAAACATTGCGCTGGACATGACCCAGTACCTCCACCTGTAGTTGATGCGATTCCAGATAAGACATGGCTTGCTCGGTCTGTGCTGGAGTGCCCAGCAGCTCGGCGATCATCAAGCCCAGCGTGCGCTCCTGAATCGACTCGACCTTGGCCTGCAGAATGCTGACATCCACGCTGCATTCGCGCGCCAGACGTGAAATCAGCGGCGTGGAGACCGCATCGCCCGAGAAGGTCAGCCGCACCACTGGGTGGGTCTGCTCGCCGGGCTGCGCTTGCAAGCGCTCCAGCAGCTCCTTGGGTGGGCTCAGCTGCAGGAAGTCGTTGAGGAACTCGCGACCTAGCTGGGTGGCTGGTGCGGTAAAGAAATCGCCGACTTCGGCGTCTTCTACCAGTCGCCCGCCGGAAATCAGACTGACGCGATGGCAGATCGATTTGACCACTTCCATCTCATGAGTGATCAGCAGAATGGTAATGCCCAGCTGCTGATTGATGTCGCGCAGCAGTTCCAGAATGGAGCTGGTGGTTTGCGGGTCCAGGGCCGACGTGGCCTCGTCGCAGAGCAGTACGTTGGGCTTGCTGGCCAGCGCCCGGGCAATGGCCACGCGCTGCTTCTGACCACCTGAGAGTTGCGCGGGGTACTGCTTGGCCTTGTCGGCCAGACCGACCATGTCGAGCAGTGGCAAGACGCGGTTCTTGATGGCGCTGCGCTTCTCGCCCATCAGCTCCAGCGGCAGCGCCACGTTATCGAAGACGGTGCGCGTGGTGAGCAGGTTGAAGTGCTGAAAGATCATGCCAATACGATGGCGTGCCTGATTCAGGTCGCGGCGGCTCAGCTGAGTCATTTCCTGACCGTCGACCTGTACCTTGCCACTGGTGGGGCGCTCCAGCAGGTTGACGCAGCGGATCAGGGTCGATTTACCTGCGCCGGATAGGCCGATGACGCCGTGAATGCTGCCCTTGGGTATCATTAAATTGACATCCCGAAGGGCGTGAACGGCGCTGGGGCCGCTGCCGTAGGTTTTGCTTACGTTGCTAAGTTCAATCATAGCGTCTGCCTTAATGTTAGGCCGAAGACGGGGTGCGGGGGAGGCGAGCGTAGGGAGGGTAACAAAAAAAAGGCCACCCTTGCGGGTGGCCATCAACGCTGGACACACCCTTTTAGCTGCACTTCACGTGGTTACAGGAACCGCGTGGACGCCCGCAATCTGGGTACAAATCGGCGTCATTACATTTGCGGCGAAAGTCTAAAGAGAGGTGGGTGAATTGTCAATTAAATACGGTCTATTTCATGTTTAAGCGTGCTTATACAGAGTTTTCCGCTTTTTTATGGCTTGTTTTTAGTTTTTAATTCTGAATTGGGCCTTTTCAGGCTGCGTTGGACAGCAAAAAACACGCTGTTCAAGCACTTGCCGGGCCTGCACTGCACAAGGTTGGGGCATAGGGTGTAAGCTTGCGGAAATTTTTACAGCTTGAGCCAGTTCGCTGGCGAATCAACAGAGGGAAAGTCCATGTTCACCGGTATTGTGCAAGGTATCGCCGAAGTCGTCGAAGTGCTGGAGCTGGAGGCGTTTCGTACCCACGTGGTGGCGCTGCCCGAAGAGCTGCGTGAGGGGCTGGAAATTGGTGCGTCGGTAGCACATAACGGGGTCTGTTTGACCGTCACGCGCATCGAAGGTGAGAAGGTCAGCTTTGATTTGATGCGTGAAACGCTGCGATTGACTAATCTTGGTGCAATCGAGGTGGGGCAATGCGTCAATATAGAGCGTGCAGCCCGTTTTGGTGATGAAATTGGCGGGCACTCCATGTCCGGGCACGTCATCTGTATGGCCAAGGTCGTGACCATCGAGGAAGCCCCCAACAATCGTCGGCTGTGGTTTTTGCTGCCCCCCTCGATGGCCAAGTTCGTGTTCGAGAAAGGCTACATTGGCGTGGATGGTATCAGCTTGACCGTGGGGGACGTACGGCCGGCTGGCGCTGGGGAAGGGGTGGAGTTCAGCGTCAACCTGATTCCCGAAACGCTGTCGCGCACCATGCTCAAGGAGCGACTGGTCGGGGACTGGGTCAATATCGAGATCGACCCGCAAACCCAGGTCATCGTGGAGACCGTGGAGCGGGTGTTGGCGAGTCGGCTGTAGAAAATTATCGGCCAGTGTTGACCAATCGGTTAGCTTATGGCCTGAAGTTTGCTAATCATAAGATAGGGGCGCCATCGCCCTTTCATTCGCTGCACACGGGGTACTCGCATCGCGCAGTGCCTTTCGGTAGTATGTGCGGCTTTTCTCGCACCAAGGGACGCATCCAGCGTAAGCGCGAAGGATAAAAACGACATGAAATTTCTGGACGACTACTTCAAGCTCGCCGAGCAGAAGACCAACGTAAAAACCGAGGTGATTGCAGGGGTCACCACGTTCCTTACGATGGCCTATATCATCTTCGTCAACCCGAGCATTCTTTCCGAAGCCGGCATGGATTACGGTGCCGTGTTTGTGGCGACGTGTCTGGCGGCGGCCATTGGCTGTTTCGTGATGGGGCTATGGGCCAACTACCCCATTGCCCAGGCGCCGGGGATGGGTTTGAACGCCTTCTTTACCTATGGTGTCGTGCTGGGAATGGGCTACACCTGGGAGGCCGCGCTGGGGGCGGTATTCTTCTCGGGCCTGACCTTCTTTCTGCTGAGTATCTTCAAAATTCGTGAGTGGATCATCAACTCGATTCCGCTGTCGCTGCGATTGGGCATTGCGGCGGGTATCGGCCTGTTCCTGGCGATGATCGCCCTGAAGAATGCGGGCATCGTGGTGTCCAATCCGGCGACCTACGTGGCGCTGGGCGACCTGTCCCAGCCGCCGGCCATTTACGCCTTGTTGGGCTTTTTCGTGATTACCGCGCTGGCCTACCTGCGCGTGACCGGTGCGGTGATGATCGGTATTCTTGGTGTGACCGTCATGGCCATGGTGCTGGGCCACAACCAGTATGGCGGGATCATGTCCATGCCGCCTTCCATCGCGCCGACGTTCATGGCCATGGATCTGATGGGTGCGCTGGACGTGGCCATGCTGAGCGTGATTTTTGCGTTCCTGTTCGTGGACCTGTTCGACACCTCGGGTACGCTGGTGGGCGTGGCACACCGTGGCAAGCTGCTGGACAAGGATGGCAAGCTGCCGCGCATTGGTCGTGCCATGATGGCTGATAGCACGGCGTCCATGGCCGGTGCTGCGCTGGGTACTTCCACCACGACCAGTTACATCGAGTCGACAGCGGGCATTGCCTCGGGCGGCCGTACCGGACTGACGGCGGTGGTCGTTGGCGTACTGTTTTTGATCAGCCTGTTCTTTGCGCCGCTGGCGGGTTCCATTCCGGCCTATGCCACGGCGGGCGCTCTGCTGTACGTGGCGGTGCTGATGGCGGGTAGCCTGGCGCATGCCAACTGGGAAGACCCCACAGACGCCGCGCCGGTGCTGATCGCTGCGCTGGCCATGCCGCTGACCTTCTCGATTGCCGAGGGTATTGCCCTGGGCTTCATCAGCTACGTTGCCATCAAGACCCTGTCAGGTCGATTCAGCGACCTGAATCCGGCAGTGGTCGTGCTGGCGCTGCTGTTTGCAGCAAAATTCCTGTTCCTGGGCTAACTGCCCGCATTTTGACTAATCAATGAGAGACGCGATGAGCATCTACGGCGATTACATTAAGTCCGTTATTCGCACGGTTCCTGACTGGCCAGAGCAAGGAGTGAACTTCCGTGACATCACTCCGCTGCTGCAAAACAGCGCTGCCTTTCGCAAGCTGATCGATAGCTTCGTGCACCGCTACCAGGAGATGAACCTGGATGCCATCGCGGCGATTGACGCTCGTGGCTTCATTATTGGCGCCCCGTTGGCCTATGAGCTGGGCTGCAGCTTCGTGCCGGTGCGCAAGAAGGGCAAGCTGCCGTTCAAGACGATCAGCGAGACCTATACGCTGGAGTATGGTCATTCGGAAGTCGAGCTGCACGCCGATGCTTTTCAGCAGAATGACCGTATTTTGTTGATGGATGATCTGATTGCCACCGGCGGTACCATGCTGGCAGCGGCCAACCTCATTCAGCGCTGCGGCGGCCAGGTCGTCGAGACGGCAACGATCATCGACCTGCCTGAACTGGGTGGCTCTACCAAAATTCGCGATGCGGGCTATAGCGTATTCGCGGTCTGTTCCTTTAATGAAGACGAGTAACGCCCCATGAGCAGCGAACGCTACCACCAACACTTCACCGTCTCCTGGGATCAGATTCATCGTGACGTTCGTCAGCTGTGCCATTTGCTGATCGAGCGTGACTTCAAGGGGATCGTGGCGATTACCCGAGGCGGATTGATTCCTGCTGCGCTGATTGCCCGTGAACTCAACATCCGCCTGATCGACACGATCTGCATCAAGAGCTACGACCACATGAACCAGGGTGGCCTGGACATCATGAAGGGCGTCGACCACGACGGCGAAGGCTGGCTGCTGGTGGATGATCTGGTCGACACCGGCAAGACGGCGCGTGCGGTGCGTGAAATGCTGCCCAAGGCGCATTTCGTGACCATCTACGCCAAGCCCGAAGGTCGGCCGCTGGTGGATCAGTACCTGACCGAAGTGGCACAGCAGTGCTGGATTCAGTTCCCCTGGGACATGGGCATTGCCTATGTCGAGCCTCTCGCCGACCAGATGAAGAAGTAACATGTCGACTCCGCTACCCAATGACTGGCAACAGTGGCTGGGGCAAGAGTTCAAGGCCGACTACATGTCGGCCTTGAAAGCCTTTCTGGCTCAGGAAAAAGCGGCCAAGAAGGTCATTTATCCTCATTCGTCCCACTGGTTTCGTGCGTTCGAGCTGACCCCGCTGGCCTCGGTCAAGGTGGTCATTCTCGGTCAGGACCCCTACCACGGCCCCAACCAGGCACATGGCCTGTGTTTTTCGGTACAGCCAGGGGTGCCGGTGCCGCCGTCGCTGGTCAACATCTATAAAGAGTTGGCGGCGGACGTAGGTTTTACACCGGTGCGCCATGGCTTCCTGGAACCCTGGGCCAAACAGGGCGTATTGTTGCTGAACACTGCGCTGACCGTGGAGCAGGGCAATGCAGCGTCGCATCGCGGCAAGGGCTGGGAGTCGTTCACCGACCGGGCCATCGAAACCGTCAGCCAGCACGGCGAGCCCTGTGTGTTTCTGCTCTGGGGCAGTCATGCCCGCCAGAAGAAAGCGCTGATCGATACCCAGCGCCATTTGGTACTGGAGTCGCCACATCCTTCGCCACTGTCGGCACACCGTGGTTTCTTCGGTAATCACCATTTTTCCAAGGCAAATCAGTTCCTCCAGCAGCAGGGCCGTACGCCTATTACGTGGCAATTGCCGGAAAAGCCTTAACCTGATGGTCAGTTGCGGGTAGAATGGCGCGCAATTTTGATCGCGTGTCGATGCGATCCTGATTGCCATCCCGAATCCCCTGTAGTGAGGAAGTCCCATGAGTGTGTACGCCATTAACCATCCGCTTGTTCAGCATAAACTGGGACTCATGCGTGAAGCTGACCTGAGCACGAAAAGCTTTCGTGAATTGGCGGGTGAGGTGGCCAAGCTGCTGACCTACGAAGCGACCAAGGGTCTGGAACTTGAAAATCACGAGATTCAGGGATGGAACGGTGAGCCTATCGCGACACAGCGTCTCAAGGGTAAAAAAGTCACCATCGTGCCCATTCTGCGAGCGGGTCTGGGCATGCTGGAAGGCGTGACCGACCTCATCCCCAGTGCCAGGGTGAGCGTTGTAGGCCTTTACCGTGATGAGGAAACGCTGCAGCCGGTGCCATACTTCGCCAAGTTTGCCAACGATATCGAAGAGCGCATGGCCATCGTCATCGACCCCATGCTGGCGACCGGTGGTTCCATGGTGGCGACACTGGACATGCTGCGTGAGCGCGGTTGTGAACACATGAAAGTGATCGTGCTGGTGGCTGCCCCTGAAGGGATCAAACGGGTGCAAGATGCTTATCCTGATGTAGAAATCTACACCGCGTCGGTAGACGACCGACTCGATGAGAATGGCTACATCGTCCCCGGCCTGGGAGATGCCGGCGACAAGATTTTCGGAACGCGTTAAGCGCTCCGTAACATACAGCCCCTTACGCACCGCGTTGGGGGCATTTTTTTGCCTCCGTTATCTACGATAGACCTTCCTGGAGTGGTGCAATGACAACGAATAGTGCACAAGAGTCGTGGCCTAAACTACTGCTGACCGGCGGACAAATGCTGTTCGTCGCGTTTGGTGCCTTGGTGCTGGTGCCGCTGCTGACGGGCTTGGACCCCAGCGTAGCCTTGTTTACCGCTGGGGTGGGCACGCTCGTTTTCCACGGCATTACGCGCCAGACGGTGCCGGTCTTTTTGGCTTCTTCCTTCGCTTTCATTGCCCCCATTCAGGGGTCGATTGCCAGCTTTGGAGTCTCTGCCACCATGGGCGGGCTAATGGCCGCCGGGTTGGTATACGTGGCCATTTCACAGGCCGTTCGACTGAAAGGCACGGCCTGGTTGCACCGCTTGTTGCCACCGGTGGTGGTGGGGCCGGTCATCATGGTCATTGGTCTTGCTCTGGCGCCAGTGGCGGTCAGCATGGCCACCGGTGAAACCAGTGACAACATTGGCTACGGTGCGGCGATCTTTCTCTCCATGGCCAGCCTGTTGGTGACCCTGGTGCTGGCCGTCTTTGGCCGCGGCTTGCTGCGTCTGGTGCCCATCATGGGCGGTATTGCGGTGGGCTACGTACTGGCCCTGCTGATGGGGGTGGTCGATTTTGCCCCGGTCAGGGAAGCGGCCTGGCTGTCGGTGCCCAATTTCACTGCCCCCAGTTTTCACTGGGCCGCAATTCTGTTCATGATTCCGGTGGCGATCGCCCCCGCTGTGGAGCATATCGGCGACATGGTGGCGATTGGTTCGGTGACCCGCAAGAACTACCTGGAAAAACCCGGCCTGCATCGCACGCTGCTGGGTGACGGCCTGGCCACGACCACGGCGGCGCTGTTCGGTGGTCCGCCCAATACCACTTATTCCGAAGTGACCGGCGCGGTGACGCTGACCAAGGCGTTCAACCCGAAATACATGGTGATTGCCGCCGTGCTGGCTATCGTGCTGGCATTCGTCGGCAAGCTGGGTGCCTTGCTGCAAACCATTCCCGGTCCAGTGATGGGCGGCATCATGACTCTGCTGTTTGGCTCGATTGCCGTGGTGGGCATGAATACCCTGGTGCGCGCAGGGCAGTCGCTGACGGCGGCGCGTAATCTGGTGGTGGTGTCGCTGATTCTGGTCTTCGGCATTGGTGGCATGCAGTTCGGGGGTGGTCAATTCACCTTGCAGGGCGTAAGTTTGGCAGCCCTGGTGGGCATTGCGTTAAACTGGCTGTTGCCTGCAGAGAAAGAGGGCGAATAGTCGCTCAGTTGACGAGGTATGCCATGAAAGAGCCACCAAACTGTGCGTTTCCGGTGCTGGGCGTCGCCGCGTGGAGCGGGACGGGAAAGACCACTCTGCTCGAACAGCTGCTGCCTCGGCTGCGAGCACTTGGCCTGTCGGTGGCGGTGATCAAGCATGCCCATCACCAGTTCGAGGTGGATCAGCCCGGCAAGGATAGTTACCAGTTGCGCAAGGCCGGAGCGGCCCCGATGCTGGTGGCATCGAGTCGCCGCCTGGCACTGATGATGGATATGCCGACAGAGGAAGAGCCGGATCTGGCGTATCTGCTTTCGCTCATGGCACCGCATGCACCTGACCTGGTCATCGTCGAAGGTTTCAAAGCCTGGCCCATCGCCAAGCTGGTGCTCTACCGAGAGGGCATTGGCGATGCGCACATCCTCGATGACCCGCATGGAGTGGGCGTTGCGCTGAGTGGCGCGGCGCCTGTGCCTCTGCGTGAGGATGTGATGCGGCTGAACCTCGACGACATTGATGGTATTGCCCGCTGGGTGTTCGACTGGGCTGCCGAGCAGCGCCACTCTCTGATTGATAGCAAAAGGTGACACGATGCAGTTAACCCACCTCAATGCCCAAGGCGAAGCCAACATGGTCGATGTTGGCGACAAGGCTGAGACACGCCGAGAGGCCGTCGCCTCTGGACGAATCGTGATGAGCGCTCAGACGCTTCAGCTGCTGACGGACGGTGCCTTGCCCAAGGGTGATGTGCTGGCCACGGCGCGCATCGCCGGTATTCAAGCGGCCAAGCGTACCCATGAGCTGATACCGCTGTGCCACGCCTTGGCGCTTTCCAAGGTGTCGGTGGACTTCGAGATCGACCACGACAACGGTTGGGTCAACGTTACGGCGCTGTGCCGCCTGAATGGCCGGACGGGGGTAGAGATGGAGGCCCTGACGGCCGTGTCCGTGGCCTGCCTGACGCTGTATGACATGTGCAAGGCCGTCGATAAAGAGATGCGCATCGAAGCCGTGCAGTTGGAGAGCAAGCAGGGGGGCAGCCGGGGAGATTACCAGCGCCTGATGCCCGCGCCCATCGTGACCGGCGAAGGGGCTTCGGGGGAAGTAAGCCTTGGGGAGCGTTGCTCATCTCCCTGCGTGCGGGTCAAGTTTCTGGCCGAGCTGCGCGAGCGGGTCGGGGAAAGCGATGTGTCGGTGGATCTGGATCGCTTGCCGAGCCGCAACGTCGCGGGCCTGAAGGCGGCGCTCAGCGCTCAGGATGCGCGCTATGCGCTGTTGTCCGATCAGCGTACGTTATGTGCCATCAACCAGGTCATGGCCAGCGACAGTTCGCGCATTACCGACGATGACGAAGTGGCGTTCTTCCCACCGGTCACGGGAGGCTAAGCCATGGCGCTGCTTGAGCATCCGCATAAAGCGCTCGTGGTCGAGGTCACCGAGGACAGCTTCTCCATGGCGCATGGCTACGAGCAGGCGCTGCAGGGTCGCACGGATATCGGCGCGGTGGTCAGCTTTACCGGGCTGGTGCGCGACTTCAACGAGTCGCCCGATGTACTGGGCTTGACGCTGGAGCATTACCCCGGAATGACCGAGCGCAGCCTGATGGAGATCGCCGAGCAGGCCTGGCAACGCTGGTCGCTCCAGGCGGTGCGCATCATTCATCGGGTGGGAGATTTGGCGCCAGGTGACCCTATCGTTCGCGTGCTGGTCGCCAGTGCGCATCGCCGGGATGCCTTCCTGGCCTGTGACTTCATCATGGACTATCTCAAGACCCAGGCGCCGTTCTGGAAAAAGGAGCGCGCACGCCAGGGGACGTATTGGGTCAAGGAGCGCAAAACCGATCAGCAGGATGCCGAGCGCTGGTCATGACCCGCGCTTGGGCCTGCTGAATTCGGCATGAACTTTAGCATGAATTTTTGCATGAACTACCGCATGAACTACTGCCGATCGAGTTCTTCCACGGTCGGCATATCGGCGGCCATGATCTGCAGGTGCACCTCAGGCATGTGCTGAAGGTGGTTGGCCAGCCAGTGCATCAGGCGCGGTTGCAGCGCCTGGCGCAAGTCTGCCAGGGTCTCGGCCTCGATCTCTTCCAACTGCTCGTCCAGCCAATCGCTGAAACTCTCCTCATCCAGCGGGCTGGCTCCCGTGGTATCCAGCATCATCCGTCCAATGCGCCACCAGCCGGTCTCGGTGGCGGTCACTGGTAGTGCCAGAAACAGGCTCCCGCGCCGTGCGCCGGGAGTCTGGTGCTCGAGCCCGGGGTGGGGCCTCACGCTGTTTTGATCGACGATGCAAGGTGGCTGGGGGTGGCGTGTTTCCAGGCGCAGGCCCTGGTTGTCCAGCGCGATCATGTCGCCATTGACCGGCGCAAGGGGCGCGCTGATGCCCAGCTGTTCGGCCAGTGCCTGGTGGGCCTGCTGATGTCGAGCTTCACCGTGCACGGGTAGCAGGGCTTTTGGGCGTACCCATTGGTAAAGCTTCTTGAGCTCTTCTTGGGCTGGATGCCCTGTGGCATGCAGCTCGGGATGATTGTTTTCATCGAAGAGGTCGACACCCAGCTGTAACAAACGTTTTTTAAGCTGTTCGATGGGGCGCTCATTGCCCGGGATGGCCTTGGCGGAAAAAATGACGCTGTCACCGGGCTCCAGGTCGACGAAGGGATGACGGCGTTGCGCCAGTCGTTGAAGCGCAGCGCGTGGCTCACCCTGACTGCCCGTGGCAATGATCACGACTTCTTCGGGGGGCAAATAGCCAAGATCGTGGGGCGGTACCAGTGCCGGAAAATCGTCCAGGTAGCCCAACCCTCTGGCCACGCTCACCATGCGCTCCATGGAGCGGCCCATCAAGCTGACGCGGCGTCCGCAGGCTTGTGCGGCACGCCCGATGGCCAGAACCCTCGCCAGGTTGCTGGCGAAACACGACACCACGACGCGCCCCTTGCACTTCGCAAGGGTGCTGGCCAGTGCCTTGGCGACATCGCCTTCGCTGGCCGACTGCCCTGGCATGGGGGCATTGGTAGAGTCACCCACCACCAGGTCCAGAGGGGCCAGCGCGCGGAAATGGGCGGCATTCACCGGCGCACCGATGAGCGGCTCCGGGTCCAGTTTCCAGTCACCTGTGTGCAGAACCCGATAGTCGCCTGCCTGCATCATGATGGCGCAGCTTTCAGGTATGGAGTGGGTGACACTCAAGTAACGCAGGGTAAAGGGCCCGCGCTCAACTGCATCGCCGGGTTCGATGATTTCGATGGCAGCGCTGCTGAGCTGGTGTTCGGCAAACTTGTGGCGCAGCAGGCCCGCTGCCAGCGGGGTGGCAAAAATGGGGCAGCCCCAGCGCGGCCATAGCCAGGCCACGGCGCCGATGTGGTCTTCATGACCATGGGTGATGAACAGCGCGGCAGGCGTGATACCGAGGGTCTGCAGGGTGTCGGTGTTGGGTACCTGCAGCGGCGAGTTGGGCAGATCCTGACGAATCATCATGCCGCAATCGACGGCGATCCACTGATCGTCGTATCCATACAGCGTAAGATTCATTCCAATTTCACCGCATCCACCTAGCGGAAGCAGGTGCAGGGGCGGGCGGCGACGGGGACGAAGTTGAACGCGTGGTGGATGCATCGGTCATGAAAAGCCTGGGAAGTAATCTCTTAACTATACGGGAAGGGAGGGGCCTGTAACAATCATCGCGGCACTGCACCACAGTGCTTGGTCGCAGCGCTTGCGTTACACTAGCGCGCCTGGTGAGGCTTGCCTGTCGGCAGGTAAGTCCCTGGCGAACGTGCCGTTACATACGCAAGAGTGTTCATTGATGTCTCATTATTACCGTTTAGTTGTGTCGTGCCCGGATCAGGTGGGCATCGTGGCGCGTGTTTCCAGCTTCATTGCCCAGCAGGGCGGCTCGATTACCGAGGCCAGCCAGCACTCCGACCTGGAGACGGGTCGCTTTTTCATGCGTTACGAAATTCTCGCCGATTCATTGGGCATGTCGGCCGAGGCGCTGCGCACGGCGTTCGAACCCGTCGCCGCCGAATTCGATATGCAGTGGTCACTGGTGGACACCCAGAAGCGCCGCCGCGTGGTGTTGATGGTGTCGCGGGAATCCCACTGCCTGGTGGATCTGCTGTATCGCTGGCAGGCAGGCGAGCTGGATTGCGATATCGTCAGCGTCATTTCCAATCATGACGACATGCGTTCGCTCACCGAGTGGTACGGCATTCCTTATCATCACGTGCCGGTTGACCCGGCCAACAAGCAGGCGGCTTTCGATCAGGTACAAACCCAGATCGATGCGGCACGGGCCGACTGTGTCGTGTTGGCACGGTACATGCAGATACTGCCCCCCTCGTTGTGCGAGCGCTATGCCGGGCGCGTCATCAATATTCATCACAGCTTCTTGCCCTCCTTTGCCGGGGCAAAGCCTTACCACCAGGCTTACGAGCGTGGCGTCAAGCTGATCGGTGCCACCTGCCATTACGTGACCGAAGAGCTGGATGCGGGGCCCATCATCGAGCAGGATATCCATCGGGTAAGCCACTGCCATACGCCCACCGACCTGGTGCGCTTTGGCCGTGATGTGGAAAAAGCCGTGCTGGCCCGCGGCCTGCGCTGGCATCTGGAAGACCGCGTATTGATTCACGGTAACAAGACCGTCGTGTTCAGCTAACTCGCCCACCGGGGAGGGGCGCCATGTCCTTTGCACAAAGCGTGCTGGCCACCTGGGCACTGCTGGTTACCTGGCTGGTGTCGGCAGGTGCGCTGGGGTGGGTGCTTTGGCAGCGCCCCTGGCATCCGCTGCTGGAAGATACCGGTTTGCAGCATCGCTGGATGGCCGCGACGCTTGCCGTGATGCTGATGTGGCAGCTGCGGGCCCAGGCGGTCGATTGGTTGACCCTGCATCTGGTGTTCACGGTGCTGATGACATTGGTGTTCAAGGTGCCCCTGGCCTTGATCAGCAACCTGCTGCTCAACGTGGCGATGGTGGTGATCGGGCGCAATGCCTGGGAGCTGTTGGGGCCCAACGTGCTGGTGACGGGACTGGTGCCCGCCGTGATCACGGGGGTGGTATGGCGTATCGTGGATCGCCGCTTGCCGGACAACCTGATGGTGTTTCTGTTTGCCTGCGGTTTTTTCGGTGCTGCGCTGGCCACGCTAGGAGGCGGGCTGGCGGCCGTGGGGCTGATTCTGGTGGCGGGCACCGACCCTGAAGCGATTTATCTGGCTCAGGAGTATGCCCGCTTTTTACCCTTGCTGATGCCCTCGGAAGCCTTCATCACCGGCATGCTGCTGAGTATCTTGCTGGTCTACCACCCGCACTGGGTCGCCACGTTCAACGACCATCGTTACATCGATATGCAGTAGGCGGTGGCTTGGTCCAGTGCCCTGGCCCAGTATTTTAGCCCAGTGCCTGGCCGTTCCCGCCTCGGATGACGCCTACCCCGACGCCTTCGATATCCAGCTGTTGAGTTCTCAGGTCGATTTCGATGGGGGCGAAGTCTTCGTTCTCGGCGAGCAGCGTGACGTGATGCCCCTGGCGTTTAAAACGCTTGACCGTGACCTCGTCTTCCAGGCGCGCGACGACGATCTGACCGTCACGCACGCGGTCGGTACGATGCACCGCCAGCAGATCGCCTTCCAGAATGCCCACGTCCTTCATCGACAGGCCGCGAACTCGCAGCAGATAGTCGGCCTTGGGGGTGAAGTACTCTGCAGGGAGCGGGCAGTAACGGTCGATATGCTCCGCTGCCAGAATGGGACTGCCTGCCGCGACTTCGCCAATGACCGGCAGCCCGCTGGGCGTGGCATCGTTGGCGGCGCTGGCAGGCTCGGCTGCCGGGGGCGTGGCGTCGAGCGGCTCCTGGTTGGGCAGGCGAATGCCGCGTGACGTATTGCGAATGATGCGAATGGCACCTTTGCGCTCCAGGGCGCGCAGATGCTCTTCGGCGGCGTTGGGGGAACGAAAGCCCAGCGCCTTGGCGATTTCGGCGCGGGTAGGGGGGTAGCCAAGCTCGCCCATGGTCTTCACGATAAAATCATATACATGCTGCTGGCGTGCGGTGAGTGGGCGTAACATATCAGACTCCAAACAGTGAAAAGACAGTCGCTACATGTCCGTAAAATCAGTATGTGTTTAAGTATACAGTATGTTGCTCTGTCCAGTACATGATGAGTTGCAATCCGTACCGGGGCACGCGGCCTGAACCTTGAGCGGGATAATCGTTTGAGCCAGCAGGGGGAATGGCATACTATTCGCCAACGCGATCGCCATGTTTTAAACACCTGTTTTGGGAGGGCGCTATGGCCCAGTCGGATACGGTCACACGTATTTTGGATACGGCAGAGGTGCTCTTTGCAGAGCGGGGGTTTGCCGAGACATCACTGCGCAATATCACCAGCAAAGCGCGGGTCAACCTTGCTGCCGTCAATTATCACTTCGGGTCGAAGAAAGCGCTGATACAGGCGGTATTTGCCCGCTACCTGGACCCGTTCTCCGAACGCTTCCATACTGCGCTCGACGAGCTGGAAGCGCGCTACGAGGGCCAGGCCATTCCTCTGGAGGTGCTGCTGGAAACCATGGCCACCACCGTGCTGGCCGTGCCTGCCGAGCGGCATAGCCTGAAAGTGTTCATGCGGCTGCTGGGGCTGGCTTACAGCCAGGCGCAAGGACACCTGCGTCGCTACATTCAGCAGCAGTATGGCGATGTCTTCACGCGCTTCACGGAGCTGGTGCGGCGGGCGACCCCCGAGCTGCCAGATGCCGAGCGTTTCTGGCGGCTGCACTTCATGTTGGGCACGGTGATTTTCACTCTGTCTGGCCTGGATGCACTGCGCGATATCGCCGCCAAGGATTATCAAGAGCAGGTGACGGTACGCGACTTGATCCGACGTCTGCGCCCCGTCGTGGTGGCGGCCATGAGCGCGCCGATGCCGTTGCCCGCAGCAACCGTGGATGAGAAGCCCCATGCACACGCCCAGATTGGCTGACCTGCCGCCCGTCGAAGGTGGCTGGATGGAAATCGACACCGAGGCCCAACGCCTGCGCTGGTGGCAGGGGAGCGCGTTAGAGCATGAATGCGCCATTTCGACGGGCAAGGCCGGCGTAGGGCAAGAAGAGGGCAGTGGACGTACTCCGTTGGGTTGGCACTACATTCGAGCAGCGATTGGCGATGGGCTACCAGAGGATGCGGTCTTTCGGGGGCGTCGTTGGACCGGAGAGGTCTACTCTGCCGATTTGGCGGTCGAATTCCCCGAGCGCGACTGGATCTTGACCCGCATACTGTGGCTATGTGGCCTGGAGCGCGGTATCAATCGCGGCGGCTGTGTCGATTCCCAGCGTCGCTACATCTACCTGCACGGTACTCCCCCTGACCAGCCCATGGGCCTTGCTGCTTCTCACGGCTGTGTGCGTCTACGTAATGCCGACCTGCTCTGGCTTTTCAAACGGGCTGTGCCGGGTACGCCAGTATGGCTGCATTGACGTTGTCCCCGCTGGCATACTCCACATTTTGAAAGATCACACGGGTGGTCTAGAATGACGCCCTTTTTCCTGGACCCAGTACGATGACTCAACCTTTAGGCCCGGTCATGCTCGACCTGGAAGGCCAGACCCTGACCAAGGAAGACAAGCGCCTGCTGAAGAATCCCGCGGTAGGTGGCGTGATTCTGTTTGCTCGTAACGTGGAAAGCGCCACCCAAGTGCGGGAGCTGTGTGACAGCATTCGTCGTGTGCGCGGCGACCTGCTATTGGCCGTCGACCAAGAGGGCGGCCGGGTCCAGCGTATCCGGCAAGGCGTGACGCGCCTGCCGCCCATGGCTCGGATTGGCGACGTGTTTGCCCATGATCAGTCGGTAGGGCTGGCGCTGGCCAAAGATACCGGCTGGCTGCTGGGCATGGAAATGGCCGCCTGTGGCCTGGACATCAGCTTTGCCCCCGTGCTGGACGTGGACAGCGGTATTTCCAGCGTGATCGGGGAGCGCAGCTTCAGCCGAGACCCTCAGCACGTCGCCTTGCTGGGGCAAGCCTTCGTGCACGGATTGCATGAGGCGGGAATGGCAGCTGTGGGCAAGCACTTTCCCGGCCACGGCGGCGTGGGGGCCGATTCGCACACCGCCCTCCCTGTCGATGAGCGTCCGCTCTCGGCCATCAAGGAGCACGACCTGGTGCCCTTCAGCCAGCTTGCCACGCTGCTCAACGGCGTCATGCCCGCCCATATCGTCTACTCTGCCTTCGATTCGCGTCCGGCCGGTTTTTCGCCCAGTTGGCTAGGCATGCTGCGTGAGTCGCTGGGCTTCAAAGGGTGCATCTTCTCGGATGACCTGAGCATGGCGGGGGCTCATGAGGCGGGTGGCCCCGCCGAGCGTGCCAAGGCTGCCCTGGCAGCGGGCTGCGACATGCTGCTGATCTGCAACGACCGTGAGGCTGCGCTGGAAGTGGTGCAGGCCTGTCATGACGTATTCAACAAGCGGCCCGCCAAGCTGCGTTATGGTCGCGCGCGACCACAGCTGGAAGCACTGGCCGCGCTGGGCCGTTGGCGCAAGACCCACGCCAGGCTGGAAGCGCTGGTCGCTGACGCCAGCTAATTGACCCATAGACTGTTTTGGAGAGGCTCGATGTCCAAATTGGATAAAGAGGCGCTGGAGTCGCTGGACTCCATGCGCGAGTTGATGGACAACGCCGACTGCTTGATTTCACAGGAGCAGGTCGAGCGTGCGCTGGACCGTATGGCGGAAGAGATTACCCGTGACCTGGGCGATAAGCTGCCGGTTTTCTACTGCGTCATGAACGGAGGGTTGATCACCACCGGTCATCTGCTGACGCGTCTGGGTTTCCCACTGGAAGTGGACTACCTGCACGCTACCCGCTACCGCAATGAACTGCGCGGCGGCGAGCTGTTCTGGCGGGTCTCTCCGGAAGTCCCCATGGCGGGTCGGCATGTGGTGATCGTCGACGATATTCTCGATGAAGGCGCCACCCTGGCGGCCATCCTGGCGTACTGCAAGGAAGCCCAGGCCGCCAGCGTGACCACTGCCGTCCTGGTGGACAAGCAGCACGACCGCAAAGCGGTGCCTGGCCTGAAGGCCGATTACTGCAGTCTGGAAGTCGCCGACCGCTACGTCTTCGGTTTCGGCATGGACTACAAAGGCTACTGGCGAAATGCCCCGGGGATTTTTGCGCCCAAGGGCATGTAAAGCACTGGCCTAGCGGGGCGAGAAACGTCTTGCCAGGCCGGTTTCGGCAATCATGCGGGTGGAGATCTCCTCCACGGAGAAGCGTGTGGTGTCGATGAAAGGAATGTTCATGCTGCGGTAGAGCGATTCGGCCTGCTCGACTTCCTGCAGGCACTGATCCATGGAGCTGTAGCGGCTGTTGGGGCGACGCTCGTTGCGAATGGCCGCCAGTCGCCGAGCATCGATGGTCAAGCCGAATAGCTTGTGCCGGTGCGGTGCCAGCGCTTTCGGCAATTTCAAGTGGCCATCTTCATCCAGGTCGTCCTCGGTCAGCGGATAGTTGGCCGCGCGAATGCCGAATTGAAGCGCTAGGTACAAAGACGTTGGCGTTTTACCGCAGCGAGATACCCCCACCAGAATGATGTCTGCCTTGTCGTATTGATGGGTGCGGGCACCGTCATCGTTATCCAGTGCAAAATGCACCGAGTGGATACGGTCCATGTAGACATCGTCGCTGCCTATGGAGTGGGTGCGCCCCACGCTGTAGGAAGAGTGCGTGCCCAGCTCTTGCTCCAGCGGTTCCAGAAACGTCGAGAAGATATCGACCTTGAAGCCGGAGGCCTGGCGGATGACGTTGCGGATCTGCTGGTCAACGATGGTGTCGATGATGATGGGGCGAACACCGTCGCGCATCGCGGTGGACTCGATGATTTCGGCGACGGCCTGAGCCTTTTCCAAGGTGTCGATGTAGGGCTTGGTGATCATGTTGATGTCCACGTCACTGAACTGCGCCAACAGGCTGCGCCCCAGGCTTTCTGCCGTGATCCCCGTGCCATCGGAAATAAAAAAGGCTGTTCGTTTCATAGTCTGTCCGCCATCCTCACCCAACTGATTTACGAGCGCTCATTGTGTGCCGTGTGCCATGGCAGTACAACGTTTTCGAGTGCAGGGTTTTCGAGTGCAGGGTTTTCGTGAGCAGGGTTTGCGTGTGCAGGGTACTTGCGATTGGCCTCGCAATTGTGCTCGCGCAAACAGGTCTGCGTTCTGTCCTGACTACATAAATGCCATGTTTCCGGCCGTTGTTGTAAAAATCCTCCACTCCCTGCGCTGTTAGACCAATGGCGAATAGGGGGCCGCGATGCTAGGGTGACAGCGTGAATGGGTGTCGTCCCAACGGTTGCATCAATGTCTGAGTGAGGGGGTTGCGTGGAAGAGTACATTCTGTGGTTCGATCAGCTGGGTATGGCGGACGTCGAACGCGTGGGTGGTAAGAACGCCTCGCTTGGCGAAATGATCTCCAACCTGGCCGGTGTGGGTGTCACGGTGCCCGGCGGTTTCGCCACTACGGCCCATGCATACCGCGAGTTCCTCTCCCACGAAGGCCTCAACGACCGTATCAACGACACCCTGGCACGGCTCGACGTCGACGACGTCAAGGCGCTGGCCGAGGCTGGCAAGCGTATTCGCCAGTGGATCATCGAGACGCCGTTGCCGCCCACCTTCGAAGCGGCACTGGAGCAGGCGTACCAGCAGTTGCAGGCAAAACACCCCGGCCTGAAGGTTGCGGTGCGCAGCTCGGCAACGGCGGAAGACCTGCCGGATGCATCGTTCGCCGGTCAGCAGGAAACCTTCCTCAATATCGAAGGCCTGGCCAACATCAAGCATGCGGTTCACGAAGTCTTTGCCTCATTGTTCAATGATCGCGCAATTTCCTACCGCGTCCATCGGGGCTATGCCCACGAGAACGTTGCCCTGTCGGCCGGTGTGCAGAAAATGGTGCGCTCCGAAACCGGTGCGTCCGGTGTCATGTTTACCCTGGACACCGAGTCCGGCTACCGGGACGCGGTGTTCGTCACCGCCTCCTGGGGGCTGGGCGAGACCGTGGTGCAAGGGGCGGTCAACCCTGACGAGTTCTATGTGCACAAGCCAACGCTGGCCGCCGGGCGTCCGGCCGTGCTGCGTCGTACCCTGGGGTCGAAACTGATCAAGATGGTGTACGGCAAGGATGCCAGCGCAGGTCGTTCGGTGGAAACCGTTGACGTGCCTTACAAGGATCGCGGGCGTTTCTGTATCGACGACGAGCAGATCATGGACCTCGCCCGTCAGGCGGTCACCATCGAGCAGCATTACCAGCGGCCCATGGATATCGAGTGGGCGCTGGATGGTGATGACGGCAAGCTGTACATCGTGCAGGCACGTCCTGAAACCGTCGTTTCCCAGCAGGAGGGCGGCAAGCTGGAGCGCTTCCAGCTGCGCGAAAAGGGCCGCACGCTGATCACTGGCCGGGCCATCGGGCAACGCATTGGTCGTGGTGCGGTCAAGATCGTGCTCAGTCCTGACGAGATGGACAAGATTCAAGAGGGTGACATTCTGGTCACCGACATGACCGACCCCGACTGGGAGCCGATCATGAAGCGGGCATCGGCCATCGTCACCAACCGGGGCGGGCGTACCTGTCATGCGGCGATCATTGCCCGTGAGCTGGGCATTCCTGCGGTGGTGGGCTGTGGAGATGCCACCACGCAGCTGCAGGAAGGTAGCGACGTGACGGTCTCCTGTGCCGAGGGCGATACCGGCCATGTGTATGAAGGCCTGCTGGCCTTCGATTGCAACGTCTCCAGCGTCGATGCCATGCCGGAGATTCCCTTCAAGATCATGATGAACGTGGGCAATCCGGACCGTGCCTTTGGCTTTGCCAGCCTTCCCCACGCGGGCGTGGGGCTGGCGCGCCTGGAATTCATTATCAACCGCATGATTGGTGTGCATCCCAAGGCGCTGCTGGATTATCAAACGCTGCCGGTTGACCTTCAGCAGGTGATCGACCTGCGTACGGCAGGGTACGCCGACCCGGTCAGTTTCTACGTGGACAAGCTGGTGGAGGGGATTTCCACCTTGGCGGCGGCGTTTCATCCGCAGCGGGTGATCGTTCGCCTCTCGGATTTCAAATCCAACGAATACGAGAACCTGATAGGCGGCAAGCTGTACGAGCCAGGTGAAGAGAACCCCATGCTGGGCTTCCGTGGCGCTTCTCGCTACATTTCCGATGCCTTCCGCCCCTGTTTCGAGCTGGAGTGTCGGGCGCTGAAGCGCGTGCGTGAAGAGATGGGCTTCACCAATGTCGAGATCATGGTGCCTTTCGTACGCACCACGGATGAAGCCCGTGAAGTAGTCGAGCTGCTGGCCGCCAACGGCCTGAAGCGCGGTGGCAGCAGCGACCCTGACGGCCTCAAGGTCATCATGATGTGCGAGCTGCCTGCCAATGCGCTGTTGGCCGACGAGTTCCTCGAATATTTCGACGGCTTCTCGATTGGCTCCAACGACCTGACACAGTTGACCCTTGGGCTGGATCGTGACTCGGGCATCGTGGCCCACCTGTTCGATGAACGTAATCCGGCGGTGAAAAAACTTTTGGCCATGGCCATTCAGGCGTGCAAGGCACGAGGCAAGTACGTGGGGATTTGTGGTCAGGGGCCTTCGGATCACCCGGACCTGGCCAAATGGCTGATGGAGCAAGGAATCGACTCGGTGTCGCTGAACCCGGACGCGGTCCTCGAAACCTGGTTCATGCTGGCCGGAGAGAGTATCGCCTGAGTGGCATGACATTCGTTAGCCTGCTGTTTGATTTTGCGCCCGGCCATTGTGCCGGGCGCACGGGTTTTATAGGCTACGCTTTGTTCTGGATAACACCGCTCTGGATGACGCCGCTCTGGATGACGCCGCTCTGGATGACGGCGCCCCCGAGGCGCTGTGCGATGTCTGCCTGTGTCCTGGTTAAAAGGAGAGAAATTATGCTGCCTAAACGGGCAATCCCCCTGACGGGCCTACTACTCGTTCCTATGGTGAGCTGGGGGTTTAGTTACCAAGCCCCCGAGATGTCGCCGGAAGTAGGCTCAGGGTATGAGGAGAAGCCCGGTTGGGCCGTTGAATCCTTTGCCGTTGCTGCGGCGAACCCGCTGGCCACTGACGCGGGTTATCAAGTGCTCAAGGCCGGTGGCAACGCCATCGATGCGGCGGTGGCCGTGCAAATGGTGCTGACCCTGGTAGAGCCGCAGTCCAGTGGGATCGGCGGCGGCGCCTTCTTGATGCACTACGACGGCAGCAATGTGCAGGCCTTCGATGGTCGCGAGACCGCGCCTGCCGCGGCCACCGGTGAGCTGTTCATGGAAGATGGCGAGCCGCTGCCGTTCATGGAGGCGGTGGCCAGCGGTCTCTCTGTGGGGGTGCCGGGGGTACTGCGTATGCTGGAGCAGGCCCACGCCGAACATGGTCAACTCGCCTGGCGAGAGCTTTTCACCCCTGCCATTTCGCTGGCGGAAGAGGGCTTTGCCGTCAGCCATCGGCTGCATACCAGCCTGGCCAACGATACGGCGCTGCGCGAGGACCCGTTGGCCCGAGCGTTCTACTACGATGAGCAAGGCGAGCCGCTGGCCGTTGGTGACACATTGACCAATCCCGCGCTGGCCGCCATTTTGCGCCGAGTGGCAGAAGAGGGCAGCAGCGCGTTCCACGAAGGTGCGATTGCCGAGGATCTGGTGGCCCGAGTGCAGTCCCATCCGCAGCGTCCGGGCGAGATGAGCCTGGACGACCTCAGCGGCTATGAGCCGGTGGAGCGTGAGCCGATCTGTACGCCTTGGCAGGAGTGGGAAGTGTGTGGCTTCCCGCCGCCGTCGTCGGGTCATATCACCGTCATGCAAATCCTCGGTATTCTCGATCAGCAGCCGTTGATCGAAGCACCGCTGGATAACGGTGCTCCCAGTAGCGGTTGGCTGCATCAGTTCCTCGAAGCGTCTCGGCTGGCCTTTGCCGACCGAGGTCGCTACATCGGCGATCCTGATTTTGTCGAGGCGCCGGGAGGCGATTGGCGCACGATGCTGGCCCCTGAATACCTCAACCAGCGTAGTCGCCTGATGGGCGAAGCGTCACTGGGCGATAGCGTCGAGCCTGGCAACCCCGGTGAGCTGGAAGTGAGCTTTGCCAGCCAGCCCGAACAGCCTGAGTATGGCACCAGCCACATCAGCATCGTGGACGGCGATGGCAATGCGCTGGCCATGACCACGACCATCGAGCAAGCCTTTGGGTCACGTATCCTGGCAGACGGGGGCACGGGGCTGGCAGGGGGCTATCTGCTCAATAACGAACTGACCGATTTCGCCTTCGAGCCGGAAAGTGAAGGCCTCCCCGTGGCCAATCGCGTTGAGCCCGGCAAACGTCCCCGTTCCAGCATGAGCCCGACGCTGGTCTTCGATCTGGAAAGCGGTGAGCTGGTGGCCAGCCTGGGCTCGCCAGGTGGCGCAGCGATCATTCATTACACGGCCAGAAGCCTGGTGGCCATGCGTGACTGGGGGCTCGATGCTCAGGAAGCGCTGGATCTGCCTCATGCCATCACCTTGGGAGGCGATGTCTACCTGGAGGAGGGGCGATTCTCGGAGGAGACCGCCGAGGCACTGCGTGGGCGCGGGCATCAGGTGAGTGAGCGGGAGTTGACCAGTGGCCTGCAAGCCATCATGAAGCTGGAGGACGGCACCTTGTACGGTGGCGCCGACCCGCGTCGTGAGGGCGTGGTCATGGGTGAGTGATGTCCTTGCCCGCCGTCTCGCGCTACTGACGTAGCCAGTTGCGCAGTTTAACCAGCATCAGGCCGCCATCGCTCATGGCATGGCGGTCTTCGATCAGTTCCCTCAAGCGTTCAGGATAGTCGGTGATGATGGCATCCACACCAAGATCGATCAGCGTCGACATCCTGGCTCGGTCATTCACCGTCCAGGCATGGATTTCATAACCATACAGTGCCGCCAGACGGATTTCCTGTCGGGTAATGCGGTTATGTCGCAAGCCCAGCGCATCGAATTGACGACGGTCGAGCGTGCCGGGGAGTATCAGCTGCGCCAGTAGTGTCACCCTCAGCTCGGGCGCCCGCTGCTTGATGAAGTTGACCAGCGCGGGCGACATGGTGGCCATGCGCATTTCCAGCAGCGTATGCGGGAATCCGCAGGCGGCCATTCCATTCAAGGCATCGTGCTGGGTAGCCCAGCAGCGGTAGCGACGATCGTTTTCCTCATCCAGTTCATCCAGTACCGCTTGAGCCAGCGCTTCCTCCTGGCCCGGGAGCGGTTTCATGTCGATCATCAGCGCGGCGCGGCCCTTCACCAGCGCCAGGGTCTCGTCCAGCCCGGCGATTCGTTCGTTCTGGAAGGCATCGCCAAACCAGCTGCCCACATCGAACTCGCTCAGTTCGTCGCGGGCCAGTTCGCCAAGCTCCCTGGGGTCACCGGTGAGCCGAGCCAGCGTGCGGTCGTGGTAGAGCATGACCTGCTGGTCGGCGCTGAGACGCACGTCCAACTCGACGGCATCAGCACCATCGTCCAGTGCCTGGCGCACGGCGGCCAAGGTGTTTTCAGGCGCCACCATGGAGCTGCCTCGGTGGGCGATGATGGCGACGTTGTCGCGTATTTCGAAGCTGTTTAGTATCCACCAGGCTTGCAGTGCGGCAATCAGCAAGACGCACACTTCCAATGCCCAGGCCAAACGGCCTGTCTGTTCGCTCTCGGGAGCGGCAGGCCGAGCCTCCCGATAGGCAAGCTGCAAGTAAAGGCAGGCCGACAGCAGCGCATGGGTGGTAATACCCAGAAACGTGATGGTCAGGGTGATCAGGACATAGCCGGTCAGATAGGCCAGCATCGCCGGTACCAGGACGGCACTGTGCTCGGGCAGCCACCAGAGCAGCGGCGTGACGAGTGTGTCATAGAGCCAGGTGGTGGCAATTGGCAAGGCAATGATGACGAGCAGTAACAGCAGCACCGCCGCGCCAATGGAGCGGTGCCAGCCCCGGGTAAGGTGCACGCTGCGCTTCAAGGCCTGCAGCGGGTGGCACTGTTCCAGCGCCACCAGCGGCAGAGCCAGTAGCCAGCGCAGATACAGCCAGGCAGCCAGGCTTATCCACAGCAGCACGACCGGCAACGCACAGGCAATGAAGTACCACAGCGCCGGAGGGCGTACACGCTGTAGATAGTAGGGGTCAAGACCGCTGAGCCAGAGGTCGTATAGCCAGGCGATGGCGACCATGAAGGGGGCCAGCAGCAGCAGGTGGGCACCCACCTGCAGGATCACCAGCAGCAGCAGTGCTGGTAGGCGCCGAGTGCTGAGCCACAGGGCCTCCAGTGCCAGGCGGTAATGGTTGTTCTTGGGCCTGCTGGCCACTTGAAGCATGCCCGCTTGCTGCCAGTAGATCAGCAAGAAAGTGACCGCAAGGCCTGCCAGAAGGGTGAACAAGCCCAGGGGGCTGAACAGCAGCGCCAGTAAGGCATCGTTGGTGACCACGGTTCGGTTGAGCTGCGCCATGAATCGCTGGGAAGCCCAAGCCACCAGCGGCAACACCACGGCCGATGCCAACAGCGTGAACAGCAGGTGGTAGGCAATCAGTGGGCGCAGGTGGTCACGAAGGGTGCGAAGTAGGGCATAGCCCAGTGGCTTGAGCGGCTGCATGGTGTCCGTGGCATGAAAATGAAATATCAGGGTGGCACTATCTGCCACCACTGACAAGTCTGGCGGGTTAGCTGGGGTTAGGCGCGTTCAAGAGAGTTTGAGCGGCTGTTCGGCGACGATGATGCCGTTATTGTCGGCGTAGAGCCATTGACCCACCTGCAGCGTGACGCCTGCAAAGGTCACTGCCACGTCGCGCTGGCCTTCGCCATGTTTTTCGCTGCGACGAGGGTGGCTGCCCAGCGCTTGCACGCCCAGTGGCAGGGTGGCCAGAATGTCCACGTCTCTCACACAGCCATACATGATGACGCCTGCCCAACCGTTTTTGGCGGCTTGTTCAGCCAGCATGTCGCCCAGCATGGCGCAGCGATGAGAGCCGCCTGCATCCACCACCAGGATGGCGCCTTCACCGGGCTCGGCGACGGCCTGCTTGACCATGGAGTTGTCTTCGAAGCATTTGACGGTACGAATAGGCCCGTAAAAGTGATCGACGCCGCCGAAGTTGCCAAACATCGGCTCGAGCACCTTGACCTCAGGGTACTGGTCGCACAGATCGGGGGTAACGACGTAAGGTGTGGTCGTCATGAGGGTCTCCTGTCAGTGAGTGACGCCGCTGATAATAAAAACGCCCCGACCTGCGAAGGAAGGGGCGTTCGGTCATCGGCTCAGAGTCGCGTGGCGTCTCTGCGATGTTGCGAGCATCGGCGATGGGGCAGTAGCCGTGGCGCTTAGGCCTCTTGGGCTACTGGAATCACGTTCGAGGCGACCTTCTGGTACTCCTCGATTTCGTGGAAGTTCATGTAACGATAGATTTCGCCAGCCAAGGCGTCAAATTCGCCCATGTAACGCTGGTACTCAGCGACTGTCGGCAAACGGCCTTCCACCGCTGCGACCGCTGCCAGCTCCGCCGAGGCGAGGTAGACGTTCGCGCCATCTCCCAGGCGGTTCGGGAAGTTACGTGTAGACGTAGACACGACGGTGCTCTTGGCAGCCACACGCGCCTGGTTACCCATACACAGTGAACATCCCGGCATTTCCATGCGGGCGCCTGCACGGCCGTAAATGCCGTAGTAACCCTCTTCGGTCAGCTGGTGCTGATCCATCTTGGTCGGCGGCGCCAACCACAGGCGGGTCTTCAGGCTACCCGCAGGCTGTTTCTCCAGCAGCTTACCGGCGGCACGGAAGTGACCGATGTTGGTCATGCACGAACCGATAAACACTTCGTCGATCTTCTCGCCAGCCACGTCGGAGAGCAGGCGAGCGTCGTCCGGATCGTTGGGAGCGCAGAGAACAGGCTCCTTGATCTCGCTGAGGTCGATCTCGATGATTTCGGCGTACTCGGCATCTTTGTCCGCACGCATCAGTGACGGGTTGGCCAGCCAGGCTTCCATCCCCTCGATACGGCGGCTGATGGTACGGGCATCGCCATAACCGTTGGCAATCATCCACTTCAGCAGCGTGATGTTGGACTTCAGGTACTCGGTCACGCTCTCTTCGGACAGCGTGATGGTACAGCCAGCCGCACTACGCTCGGCCGAGGCATCGGAAAGCTCGAAAGCCTGCTCGACGGTGAGGTCTTCGAGGCCTTCGATTTCCAGCACGCGGCCGGAGAAGGCGTTTTTCTTGCCGGATTTCTCGACCGTCAGCAGACCCTGCTTGATGGCGTAGAGAGGAATGGCGTGAACCAGGTCGCGCAGCGTGACGCCAGGCTGACGCTCACCCTTGAAACGCACCAGAACGGACTCGGGCATATCCAACGGCATGACGCCAGTGGCAGCAGCAAAGGCAACCAGACCAGAACCTGCCGGGAAGGAGATGCCGAGCGGGAAACGGGTGTGGGAGTCACCGCCGGTGCCGACCGTGTCCGGCAGCAGCATGCGGTTCAACCAGCTGTGGATGATACCGTCGCCGGGGCGTAGTGAAACACCGCCGCGGTTCATGATGAAGTCGGGCAGGGTGTGGTGAGTGTCCACGTCCACCGGCTTGGGATAGGCTGCCGTGTGGCAGAAGGACTGCATGACCAGGTCGGCCTGGAAGCCCAGACAGGCCAGGTCTTTCAGCTCGTCACGGGTCATCGGGCCAGTGGTGTCCTGGGAGCCGACGGTAGACATCTTCGGCTCGCAGTACATGCCGGGGCGTACGCCGTTCAGGCCGCAGGCCTTGCCAACCATCTTCTGTGCCAGCGTGAAGCCTTTGCCGGTATCGGCAGGCTGGTCCGGCAGACGGAAAACGTCTGACGGCGCCAGTCCCAGGGACTCACGCGCCTTGCCGGTCAGGCCACGGCCGATGATCAGCGGAATACGACCGCCTGCACGCACTTCATCGAGAATCAGCTGTGTTTTCAGCTCGAAGGTGGAGAGCACTTCATCGGTGCCGTGCTTGCACACTTTGCCTTCATAGGGGTAGATGTCGATGACATCGCCCATTTCCAGCTTGGAAACATCCATCTCTACCGGCAGGGCGCCTGAATCTTCCATGGTGTTGAAGAAGATCGGGGCAATCTTGCCGCCAAAGCAGAAACCGCCGCCGCGCTTGTTGGGCACGTAAGGGATATCGTCACCGAAGAACCACAGCACCGAGTTGGTGGCTGATTTGCGCGAAGAGCCTGTGCCGACTACGTCGCCCACGTAAGCCACTGGGTAGCCTTTGGCTTTGACTGCTTCGATTTGCTTGAGCGGGCCAGTGGTGCCGGGCACTTCGGGCTCGATACCGTCACGCTCGTTCTTGAGCATGGCGTTGGCGTGCAGCGGGATGTCAGGGCGCGACCAGGCATCCGGCGCGGGCGACAGGTCGTCGGTGTTGGTTTCACCCGGGACCTTGAAGACGGTCAGCGTGATTTTTTCTTCCAGCGCAGGCTTGGAAAGGAACCACTCGGCGTCGGCCCAGGACTGCATGACGTCCTTGGCGACGGCGTTGCCATTCTTGGCGCGCTCTTCCACATCGTGGAACGCATCGAACATCAGCAGGGTGTGCTTGAGCTGCTCACCTGCTTCACGGGCCAGCTCTTCGTTATCGAGCAGCTCGACCATGGAAACGATGTTATAGCCGCCCTGCATGGTGCCCAGCAGTTTGACGGCATGGACCTTGTCGATCAGCGGCGAGGACGCCTCGCCTTTGGCCAACGCGGTCAGGAAGCCCGCTTTGACATAGGCGGCTTCGTCGACGCCCGGCGGTACCCGGTTGGTGATCAAGTCCAGAATGAACTCTTCTTCTCCGGCCGGCGGGTTCTTCAGCAGCTCGATCAGGTCGGCGACTTGTTCGGCGGTCAGGGGCTTGGCTGGGACGCCCTCTGCAGCGCGTTCCTCGACATGTTGGCGGTAAGCTTCAAGCACGTTGGGGCCCTCTCATCTTCTTGGTAGTGATCATCAGTGGTAGCAAAAGACGCCTGCACGGTAACAAGGACATCCTTCGATCACATGACATACGCTTGAGAATCAGCGTCTGGTGGATGGCTCGGATTCTACGGGAAACTGTCGACAATGTTAAGAAGTCAGGCGGGATGCCTACTTGTACTTTGTGTTGAGATGTTGAAAGCCGCTTTCCTGAGGGCGGTTTTTTTGATTAATGTGCCGTAAACATGAAAGTTTTTTACCGAGAGGCGTGTTTTTAGGTGACGGCTGGTGTGATTATCGTGATGCCGCGTTACCATGGCTGCCAAGTGAGCGCTGGCCTGTAGAGCTGGGTAGCCTCGGCAAGCATGATTCCCGTGTGGAGCGTGATTCAGGCTTGCTATACATTAGTGTCAATGCATTTTTAAGCGAGGCTGGAAGACACGTTTGTTCATCCTCGAACCAATCAGGGAACGGACGCCATTGGCGTTTATATATTGTACAATAGTGTGATAAACGCTTGGTGCTGGTGTTATGTCGATACAATTAATGGCGTTGCAAACAGCGGAACATGCGCTGCAAGTGGATGATCTGTTGCCAGAAAGTTTGCATGACTTTTTAGCTTGCCCGACCCCCGATGCCTGGTTGCAATGGGCATTGGCCAACCCGGAAACACTGCTGATCGATCACGCACAGTGTGAAAAAAAAGCGGCTTCCACGGCCATGAGCCTGCTGTATCGCTACGTGGATCAGCCGCTGCTGTTGAGCAAGATGTCGCAATTGGCCCGCGAGGAGCTGCTTCATTTCGAGCAGGTAGTGGGCTTGATGGAACGCCGTGGTGTTCCTTATCGCCATCTGACGGCGTCACGCTACGCCGAAGGCCTTAGAAAGCATTTACGCAGTCAGGATCCTGAGCGCTTGATCGACCTGTTGATCATCGGCGCTCTGATCGAGGCGCGCAGCTGTGAGCGCTTCGCGCGACTCATTCCTTACCTGGACGAAGAGCTGGCCAAGTTCTATCGCACCCTGGTCAAGTCCGAAGGGCGTCATTTCGAAGACTATCTCTTGCTGGCTCGCCAGCAGACCGATGCGCCTATCGACGAACGCATCGCCTTCTTCGTTGCTCGTGAGGCGGAACTGATCATGTCTCCAGATACGGCTTTTCGTTTTCATAGTGGCGTGCCTGCGTGATGCGCCGCTAGCCAAGGCAGGATGTGTAACATGCGTGATGCTCAACAGACAGATCAGTTGACCCTGTTTGGTCACTTCTCCTTGACTCAAGGGGAGGACGTGCTCACTCATTTCAGCTACGACAAAGTCAAGGCGCTGCTGGTGTACCTGCTGCTTCATCGCCAGCCCGTCAATCGTGCCGCCCTTGCGGAGCTGCTGTGGCCAGACCAAGGCCTCTCCTCAGGCAGAACCAACCTGCGCCATGCGCTGCACTGCCTGCGCCAATCCATGGGCGAGCATGCCGATCACGTCCTCAACGTGTCGCGGCAGACCATTGCCTTTCATCTGCCGTCCCACTGGCAGGTGGATTTGCATGAGCTGCAGCAACTGCTGGAAGGGCCCAAGGATCTGGAGACGCTGGAAGCGCTGATGGAGTGCTACCAGGGGGATCTGATCGAGGAACTGCAGCTCAGCAACTGCAGCGAGTTCCAGCGCTGGCTGGTGCAAGTGCGCAATGAGTGGCGCCAACGAGTCATCCGTTTTGCCGAACAGGTGCTGGAAGCACACGCCGAAGTGCCGGATGCCATGCTGGAAGGACTGGTCAGCCGCTTTTCAGGCTACGGCCCGTTCCACGAGCGCTGGGTGCGGCAGCTAGCCGAGCAGAACCAGATGGCTGCGGCCCACGAGCAGTACAACAGCTACCTTCAACTGCTGGCGCTCTCCGGACAACAGCCTGAGCCCAGTTTCGTGCAATTGGCCAGTTTCTGGTCGGATGGTCACCACGACCCCCGCGCGATGTCGCCACAAGGGGCCTTTTCGCGCGCGTTGGCTGCGGATAGCAAGCCGCTGCGCGAAGATGAGATCGAGCTGCGTCAGCTTTCGGTGATGGCCATCCGCTTGCGCTTGAAGGGTGACTGGCCGGATCGCGCGGCTACACGCAACTGCTTGGCCCTGCAGCTGGAACTGTTGAGATGGTTGGAGCAGCAGTGCCACCATCTGGGCGGTTTCTGGCTGCCGGGGGCAACGGGGGGCTTGGGTCTGGCCTGCTTCGGTACCCATGGCCCCGCCCATCAACTGGCGGAGCTGGTAGCGCTTTATGAACACTGCCGTCAGGCGCTACCCCAGGAGAGCCGTCGCCACTGGGCCGGGGACGCCGAACCGCCGGTATTCGAACTGGCAGCCGGATTGCACAGCGGGCGCGTGGTCTACTTGCCCGAGCGCCAGCTGGCCGACCCGCTGGGCCAGGTGACGCAAGAGTCTTTGGAGCTGATGAGTGCCGCCGAGGGAAGCGAGCTGGTCATCTCTCAGGAAGCCAGTCAGCACATGCCCCCCGCGCTGGACTTGCAGCCCAGGCTGGTATCGCGTTTGGTGGCCAGCGATGGCCGAGTGCGTTTGCGTGCGCTGGTGCTGGGTCAGAACGAAGGCGGGCGTGACGCTTTGCCGCCGAGCCTGGTGGGAAGGGAAACCTCGCTACGCACCTTGCGCGATGCGCTGGCACGTGCCGGCATCGGTTTGCGGCAAAGCGTGCTGGTGCGTGGTGCCTCGGGCATGGGCAAGTCGGCGCTGATGGTGGGATTCCGGCAGCTGGAGTTGAGTCGCGATGCGGCAATCTGCTGGCTTCCGACCACTCGGCTTTCGGTACTGGACCCTTACGGGGTGGCGCGTTCACTGCTGGCTTGGCACCTTGAGCACCCACCAACGCTCGAGTCGGTGCATGCACTGCAGGCAACGTTGGGGCTCGATACTGCTGACGGTGCGCGTCAACAGCTGCTCGAAGAAGCTCTGGGGGTTCGTGAAGTTCAGGAAATCACCCAGCTGACTCAAAATGGCGAAGCCGTGGAGTTGGTGGTGAAGCTCTTGCACCGGCTGATCGACCATCGTGCCGCGACACAAACGCTGGTGCTGATGATCGATGACCTTCAGTGGCTCGATGAGCCGTCTTTCAAGGTGTTGGCAGGGCTGCAGGCCCGCCTGCCGATCAATACGGCCTTCATGATGGTGGCCAGCCACCATGGCCGCGAACCGCTACCGGTCAAGCTGCACTGGGACCAGCAGATCACCCTGGGCAGGCTGGATGCATTGCAGTCCTCACGGCTGCTGTCGCAGCTTTCTCGTCGTTACCGTATTCATCTGAGCCCACGGCTGCGCAACCAGATCATTGAGCGCTGTGATGGCGTACCGCTTTACATGCAGGAAATTTGTCGACGCCTCGACATGGATCGTCGTGAAGGTCGCAGCGTGCACCTGGACGAGCTGCCCAAGGGGCTACTGGGGCTCCTGGCCAGCCGAATCGATCAGTTGGAAGGTGATCGTGTCATTGCCCATATCGCAGCGGTCTTGGGCAAACGTTTCCGATTGGATTTTCTGACGGAATGCAGTGGTTGGGAAACGCCGCGATTGTGCCAGGCGCTGGAGCACATGCGCGCGTTGGAGATCATCGAACCCATCGACAAGGAGGGCGGTGATCACGAGTACCAGTTCAGCCACCAGCTGCTTCAGGAGGCAGCCTATCTTTCCTGTCCTCGTGATGTCAGGGTCAAGCTGCATCAGCAGGTCGTGACCTTGATCGAAGAGCGTTTTCCGGTATGGATCAGTCGCCATCCGGGAGACTTTGCCACGCATCTGCGGCGCAGCGGCCACTATGCACGTGGGGCCCGCTACTTCGAGCTCTCGGCGCGCGAAGCGCTCAAAGTGAGCGCCAACCGCACGGCGCTGCGCATGGCCGATTTCGGCCTGGCCAGCCTGCGCCACGTAGCCCATGAGGTGGAGCGTGAAGTCAGCCTGCTGACGGTGCGTGGCCAGGCAGCGTTCGCCTTGGAAGGGCACGGTTCGCCTACGGCCCATGAAAGCTTTGTGAGAGCCCGGGAGCTGCTGCGTCAAAGCGGCGGCGACACCCCTGAAGACCCGGAAGACCTCGAGCAGATTTTCCTGGTCAAGTGGGGGCTATGGGTGGGGCGTAGCCAGCGCTATGCCCACGCCGACGCCTTTGCGTTGGCATCGACCCTGGCGGATATTGCCGCTCGGTTGGAAGACCCGCGCTACCGTCGACTGGCAGATTACGCACGAGCGCACTGTGAATACTGGGCGGGGCGCATTCAGCAGGCCCACGACCATCTGGACGAAATCGATCCGCTGAATGCCCCGATGATGATCGAGTGGCTGCCGTTCTCGGACCATCCCCAGGTAACGGCGGCCTGTTTTCAGGGCTGGGCGCTCTGCTTGCGAGGTGATTACCATCGCGCTGAGCGGCATGTCTCGGCGGCCATTCGGCTAGCGGAGCAGATCGGCCATCCCGGCACCCTGGCCATGGCGCTGATGTTTGCAGCAGCGCTGTATCGTCAGTTGGGCCATGTGCATTTGGCGGCCCGGCATGCCGAGCGAGCCGCGGCCATGACAGGAACGCCAGACCTTCAGCTGTGGCAGATTTCCGCTCAGGGAGTGTTGGGTTGGCAGCGTGCGTTGGCGGGGGATCAGGGGGGCTTGGTGCAAATGCGCGACAGCCTGGATCAGATGGCCGAATTGAACGGCCGAGACCGCTTCCAGCGGCCCGTGTTGTGGTACTCCGATGCCTGTATCGAGCTGGGTGAGCTGCACGCAGCCGAAGAGTATCTCGACCAGTGCCTGGTGATTGCCCGTGAGCGCACGACTCTTTTCCTGCCCGAACTGGCCACCCAGCTGGCCCGCGTGCGTGACCTGCTTGGCCACCCTGCCCACGAGGTCAAGGCGTTGGCGGAAATGGCCATTCAGCAATCCCGCGAGCATGGCAACCGCCATCAGGAGTTGGCGGCGCTGGAGCTATGGCTTACGCGTATAGAGCCCAATGACCAGAAAGCGAAAGAGGTGTTTCGTCGACTGTTGGGCGAGGTAAGCCATAGCGATGCGCCGGTGCTGGTGCGCTGGATCAGCCTGCTGGACCGTCGCTTGCCGCACCCGGTGAGCCTGGGAGGCGAGGTCTAACCGGCTGTGGCGGTTTCCCACCAGTAGAGTGTGGCGAGGGCCTCTTCTCGGTCCTCGCCACACACCTCCTTGTCGAAGTCGAACTGGCTGCATACGGCAGGGCGACGGGCATCACCAAAGAGCATGCAGAGATGTTGCTCATTCAACTGAACACAGCGAACGCCTGAGGGCTTGCCGTCTGGCATGCCGGGAATGGGCGAGCTGATGGACGGCGCTATGCAGCAGGCGCCACAGCCCATGCGACAACTGCCCTTTCGGTCACTGGTGATCAGAGTCGTCATGGCGCTGCCTGTGCCGTAGCCCCCTTGTTGATACCTTCGAAGGCTTCCACGTAGGTTTCCTGCTGAGTTTGCTGGGCGATACTGTCGGCCAGCCAACGGGCGATATTTTCCACGGTCGTGGGCGCTGGCAATACGCTGCAGCGGTGAGCGGGCAGGGTGATCGAGAACTCACCCTGTTCGGCTGTGTAGCGACAGGTCAGTGTGGTGGCTGTCTGTTCCGCCACATCGGCCTGTTCCAGCAGGTAGCGGTTATCCAGCCATTCACTCCATTGTGCCTCAAGGGCAGGTTGGCGCTGTTGCTGTTGATAGACATGCAGCCGGGAGCGGTGGCCATGGGCGATACGCTGGCAGTTGCCCAGGTGACGTTTCAGGCCGTGACTGTAACCATAGGATGCGCCTTCGATACGCTCTTCCTGCAGGTTCAGGGTGACACGGGTGACGTTGCGAGGCCGAGCGCGTGTCAGCTCTTCGCTCAGGAGCTGAGTCACCCTGGCCAGCGAGATGTGTTCCCAGGGGAGCAGTGTGAACGCCTGGGCAGGTCCGCGAACTTCCATCGGATAGGGCGTGGCTGTGCGAACGCACAGGCCTTCTGGGCACTCGCTGATGTCTATGCCGGGCGCCTTGGTGGGCACCAGCAGCGTATGATCCAGCCCGTTGTCCAGCGTGCGCTTGATCCAGGGTTTCACTTCACCAAAATCGAACAGCATGCCGTCTTCACCCAGTTCGCCATCCAGATGGGCGTCGACCTGCCAACTGCAGCCGGTCAAGCCGCGCTCAGGGCACCAAAGGGAGACATCGATATGGGTCAGGTGGTGAACGAATAAAGCCATCAATCGAATCCTGCGATCTTGTGGGTTTGCAGCGACAAGCGCCACTGGGGGTGGGTCATGCAATAGGCCGTCGTGGCGGCCACCGTGGCGGCATTGCGCTCAGCGACAGTGGTATGGATCGTGTTGGCATGCTGGGCGACGTGATCCATGGGCTGCAGGTAAAAGTGTCGAAAGTGCAGCGCGGCAAACTGCTCGGGCGGGGCGTCGTGCTGTGGGTACACCAGCTTCAGCTCATCCCCTTGGTGAATGGCCAGCGGGTTGCTGCCCTTGGGGCTGACGCATAGCCAGTCGATTCCGGCGGGCGCGGGCAGCGTGCCGTTGGTTTCCACGGCGACCTCGAACCCTTCGCTGTGCAGCATGGCGATGAGCGGGGTATCGAGCTGCAGTAACGGCTCTCCTCCGGTAAACACCACATAGGGCACCGCGCTGCCTGCGTTGGCTGGCCACAGCTGTTTGATATGCCGTGCCAACTGCTGCGGGCTTTCGAAGCGACCGCCATTGGCGCCATCGGTGCCGATGAAATCGGTATCGCAAAAAGTGCACTTGGCCGTGGCTCGGTCGGCGTCACGCCCCGACCAGAGATTGCAGCCCGCAAAGCGACAGAAAACGCTGGCGCGCCCCGCCTGGGCACCTTCGCCCTGCAGCGTGTAAAACGCTTCTTTGACGTGGTACATCAGCAGTCTCGCTCGGCAAGGGGAGCATACGCGAGCGGGTCGGTGGCCTGATTGGCGGCAAAGGCCGCCAGCCGTTCACGGCAGCTGCCACACTGCCCGCAGGCGAGCTGCTGGCCTTCGTAGCAGGTCCAGGTATGGCGGTAATCCAGGCCCATGGCGAGCCCATCACGCAGGATGTCGGCTTTGCTGGAGGCCAGATAAGGGGCATGGACGGTGACGGGTTCGAAGTTGGCAATCTGCGCCACATCGTTCATGGCTTCGACGAAGGCCGGGCGGCAGTCGGGGTAAAGCACATGATCGCCGCCGTGCGCGCCATAATCCACACGGCTGGCACCTATATTGACTGCCTTGGCAATGGCCAACGACAGCAGAATCATGTTGCGATTGGGCACCACGGTGCTGTGGAGCGAGTCGGCATCGTACTCCCCTTGAGGCATGGTCAACGCAGCGTTGGTCAATGCCGAGTTGTCGATCAGCCCGTGGATGGCGCGAATATCGACGACCTGATGAGGGATGGCCAAGGACTCACATACCTGACGTGCAACGTCCAGTTCACGACGGTGGCGCTGACCGTAATCGAAGGATAGCGCATGGACAGCGAGGCCCTCGCGTAGCGCACGGTGAAGGACGGTATAGGAGTCCATGCCGCCGGAGTAGATGACGACGGTGGATGGCGCCTGGGCGCCGGATGATGCAGTGGATGACATGCTGGGTACTCATGGTCGGAGAATTTATGTCGTGCCTGCCCAAGCAGCAGGGCGGTGTTCCGGGGTCCGGTCCGGAAGGCGGGCAGTTTACGCAATGCCGCTCTTGCTGACCAGTGTTCTGGGTGGTGGCATCCGGTGTGCCAATGGAATTGGCGTGATAAGCTACTCATCTACAGCCGCTAGAGATGGACGCATGGCCACCATAGAACATAGTGAAATCGTTAGAGCCTCCCCGGAGCGCGTATTTGACTTGTTACGCCGAGTGGAAGATTTTGCGGATTATTCGGACCTGATACGCTCGATCGATCGTCTTGGCGAAAACCGCTACCGCTGGCACGTGCGGGCATTGGGCATGGATTGGGCGTTTGACGTGGAGGTAACCGATATCGATCCTCCAACGGTGCTGGCCTGGGAGTCCCTGGAAGGTGTCAAAAACCAGGGGCGCTATCAGCTGCGTGCCGTACCCGAAGGGACTGAGGTGTCGCTGACGCTGAGCTATGACATCCGCAATCGTCTGATGGAAAAAGCGGTGAACAAGGCGGCCAAACCGCTGGTCGGAAAGGTCAGTCGACAAATTCTCGAGCGGGTTGAAGCACGCCTCAATGCGTAAATTATCTCTCTATTCCTGGCGTTGGGCGGCCGCGTTTGCGGTGGCTGCCATGCTGGCCTACATTTGGCTTTGGTACTCTCCGGACCTGATGGCGGTGAAACGCTGGGCCGCGACCATGTCTCATCATCCCGTGGTCGTGGTGACGGTCATGCTGACCATGGCGGTCACCCTGGCGATTGGCTTGCCTGGCAGTATTGGACTGTGGTTGATTGCCCCCTTTTATCCCCCCTTGGTCGCTACGGTGATGTTGACCATCAGCAGTGTCGCGGGTGCCTGGGGAGCCTATCTGCTTGCTGCACGGGTCGGCGAGCGTTGGCAGCCCAAGGGGCTGACCCTCAAGGTCATGGACACGCTGAAAGCGCGTAGCGATCTGCTGACGCAATGTGCCATGCGTGTGTTGCCGGGCTTTCCACATTCAGTGATCAATTTTGCGGCAGGCTTGGGGCATATTGCCCTGGGGCGTTATCTGCTGGCTGCAGCCTTGGGGCTGGCCGTGAAATGGGCTGTCTACAGCAGTGCCATTTACGGTGCGCTGGAAGCCATCGAAGAAGAAGACCCGCTGCAGATGGACGTACTGCTGCCGCTTCTGGCGTTGACGGCCTTGTTGCTGGCGGGTGCCTGGTACCGGCGCCGCCTGGAGGCAGCGCGGGAGCAGGCGTGATGCGAAGGCCTATTCGGCTTTGTGCATCGAGGCATCCAGATGATCGACGACCTCGGCCCAGTCGGCATCTTCTTCCACTGCTTCGCGTAGAAAATCCGCTTGGCCCTCGTTCCAGCAGGGGGCGTCGGCCAAGGGCATCTCTTTGGGCAGCGGGGAGTTGCGTTCGATAAAGCGTTCGATGGAGGCTGAATCCGAGCGCAGCCCCAGTTGCTCAAACAGTTCGCTAAAGTGATGTACCGGTTGATCCATACGTTTCCACCTGTTTCAGAAGGTTATGTTGCACTCCATGTGTTCTGTTTAACCATAGCCATTCTGTGCCGGGATGCCAGTCTGGCTACCGCTCGCCCACTAAGGGAGTGACAAAGCGCGTTGCCCGGTCTTCGTGAGCAAGCGGCTGCGCCAGCAAATGTACCAGCTTGGTGTAAGCCGCCTCGGGCGTCATGGAGCCCCCGGAAAGCACGCCAGCATCCGTCAGGCCATGGCCCGCCGAGTACGCGCCCAGGTGAAGGGTTCCCTGTGGGCACTGGCTGACCGCCGCGATCAGTTTTCCTTCCCCGCTGGCACGCGCCAGTACCGCTAACAGGTCCGGGTCGTCAGGCAGGTTGCCTGCTCCCCAGAGTTGCAACAGTGCTCCCTTGACGCTGTCGTGAGCCAACCAGCTGGAGAGCTGCCAGGCGGCCATGCCTGGCCACAGCGCAATGCGCACTACTTGCCCCTGGGCAAGGCACCTGTAGTCCGGGAGTTCGAAACGGGGGGCGCCGCGCTGATGCATTGCCAGCCCTCGGCTGGGATACAGCACGCAGTCATCGTCTACCCGTTCACCCAGCAGGGGGTAGTTGGGGGAGGCAAACGCGGTCATCGCTTCACAGTGCTGCTTTACCGTTCTGACACCCCGCATCAGGCGTCCGGCAAAGTAGATCGCCACTTCCTGCAGGGCGCTCATGGCCGCGAATTGCAGGGCGCCGCATACGTTGTCCAGAGCATCGCTATTGGCTGCCTCCAGCGGTTGCATGGCCCCCGTCAATACGACCGCCTTGTCCAGCCCCTGAAGCTGATAGGCCAGGCTCGAGGCGCTCCAACTGAGCGTGTCGGTGCCGTGCAGGATGACAAAGCCTCGGTAGGTTGCAAAGCGCTCGGCGATGTCGGCGGCCAGCGTTTGCCACGTCGTGGGCGTGGCGGCACTGGAGTCGATCAAGCGGTCATGGCTGATGATGTCGTAGGCAGGCAATGTCTGCTGGCGAGCGATAGGCAGCTGTTGAAGGGCGTTTTGCAACCTCTCGGCAAAGTTGCCCGCGGGCACCAGACCCTCGGAGGTGGGCTGCATGCCGATCGTACCGCCGGTGTAGATGACCAGTACCCGCTCATGTGGGTAGGGGGTGTCTGTCAAACGAGGAGCGTTACTCATGGCCATGTCCTGGTAAAGGCAAAAAAGAGCTATTGAAGGTAGACGCGCAGCTGACCGCCTTGATCATCCAGCTGCCGATTGCGACCTGCCAGACAGGCAAAGCCGCAACAGACCAGAATCAAGCCGATCAGCAGCCAGGCAATGTGCGCGGTCGAGGCGCCCATCTGCAGCATCACACCCACGCCAAAAGGGCCCAGTGCGGCCAGTGTGTAACCGCCTCCCTGAACCAGTCCGGAAAGCTGTCCAGCCAAGGGTGCGTTGGCGGTGCGGAGTACGAGCAGTGCCAGGGCCAGGCTGAAACTGCCACCCTGACCAAGGCCCAGCAGGACGGCGCCCGGCCAGCGCCAAGCCATCGGGGCAATCAACAGCAGCGCCAAGCCGATGGCCGTGGCGGCCAGTACCATGAGGAGGGAAGGTCGTTGGTCCTTGTGCCGGCGGGCAACCCATGGGGCCGCCAGCGCCGAGGCCAGTTGGCTCATGATGGAGACGGCCATGGTCCAGCCAGCGTCTGCTTCGCTATAGCCACGGTCGATGAGCAGGGTGGGCAGCCAACCAAACACGATGTAAGCCATGGAAGACTGAATGCCCATGAAGAGCATCACATGCCACGTCAAGGGTTGGCGTAGCAAGGCGGCAAGCGGCACTCGGAAGGTGGGCTGAAGCGATGGCGCTGCGACGGGGCGTGGCGCAAAGCCCGACCATAGCAGCCAGGCTGCCAAGGCCAGTAGTGACCAGCTCATCAGGCTGAGTTGCCAACTGCCCAGCCAAGTCAGTAGCGGGACGCTCAGTCCTGCTCCCAAGGCGCCACCAAAGCAGAGCGCCATGGTGTACAGTCCTGTCAGCAGGTCGGCGCTGTGCGGCAGTTCGCGTTTGACCAGGGCGGGAAGCAGTGTGCCCGCTATCCCGATAGCACCGCCTGCCATGGCCGACCCCAGGTACAGCAACCCTGGCCAGGGAGCGCCCCGTACCAGCAGGCCGGTCGCCAACAGCAGCAGTGCGGCACTCAACGCCCGCTCACTGCCCAGGCGTTTGCTGAGCCAGGGTGCCAGCGGTGCGGCAAGACCCAGGCACAGCACGGGCAGCGTGGTCAAAATACCGGCAGCGGTAGGCGACAGCCCCGCGCTTTCCTGCAGCCTGTGCAGCAGGGGGGCCACCGAAGACATGGCCGGGCGTAGATTGAGCCCAACCACGAACATCAAGAGGATGAAGCTGACGGCGCGGCGTGTCACCATGACGAGCGCTTATTTCATGTAAGGACGCAGGTCACCGCGTACGGCATCCAGCAGGGTGATGAAGTGGTAGTCCTGGGGCGTATCGATGGCATCCACACGTACCTGGGTGCGCATGCCTTTGTTGATGTCCAGCTTGTCGTAGATTTCCAGGGTCAGCTTGCGTGCCGGTTTGTCGCCTAATGCAATGGCGCCATCCGCCAAATTGAAGGTTTCCAGCAGTGTTGCTCTGATGCGAGTGCTGTTGCCTTCACTCAGCACGCGACGCACGAACAGCCAGCCTTCACAAGGCAGGGAGGCGTTGTCATCGCATTCACGCAGAAACAGCGTTCGATAGCAGGCGCCTTCGTTCGAGGCTTTTTCAGCCATGCTGCGATAGGCCTGAATGACCTGTGCCGAGGAAGCGCGAGCATCTTCCAGACGCTGTGAGATACCCTGATGCTCGCGGCTCAGCTGCTCCTGACGCTGAAAAGTCAGCCACTGGCGATAATCTGCCATCAGTTGTGAAGACGCCATAGTCACTCCATGAATTGGTTCAGCGAAACGCCGGAATATGCGAGGCGATACCTTCGCACATTCCGGTCGTTGGGGCTAGCGGCGAGCGCGACGGCGGCGCTCGCCGCCGTTGTTGGCTTGCGGGCTCTCGGACGCGCGACGGGCGCGAGGTTGACGCTGGCTGCGGCGGCCATTTTCGATGGGTTCGGGCTTGGCATTGGGGTCAGGCTCGAAGCCGGGCTCGACGTGCTTGGGCAGCGTTTGATTGATCAGCCGCTCGATGTTCTTGAGCAGGCCATGCTCATCGACGCATACCAGTGATACCGCTTCACCGTTGCTGCCCGCGCGGCCTGTGCGCCCGATGCGGTGCACGTAATCTTCGGCGACGTTGGGCAGGTCAAAGTTGACCACGTGGGGAAGTTCGCTGATATCCAGGCCACGTGCGGCAATGTCGGTGGCGACCAGTACCTGCAGGTCACCACTCTTGAAGGCCCCGAGCGCTCGAGTACGCGCGCCCTGGCTCTTGTTGCCATGGATCGCCATGGCCGGAATGTCCTGCTTGGTCAGCTGCTCTGCCAGGCGATTGGCGCCGTGCTTGGTACGCGTGAAGACCAGTACTTGAAACCAGCCATGACGCTGAATCAAATGGGCCAGCAGGTCGCGTTTCTTGTCGCGGTCCACGCGGTAGATGGCCTGCTCGATTTTTTCGGCAGTGGTGTTGCGCGGGGCCACTTCGATCATCGCCGGGTTGTTCAGCAATTGCTGGGCCAGGGCCTGAATCTCGTTGGAGAAGGTGGCCGAGAACAGCAGGTTCTGGCGCTGTTTGGGCACCAGGCGCAGCAGGCGCTTGATGTCGTGGATGAAGCCCATGTCGAGCATACGGTCGGCTTCATCGAGCACCAGTATTTCCACGCCAGACAGATCTACGTGCCCCTGCTGGTGAAGGTCCAGCAGGCGGCCCGGGGTAGCCACCAGTACGTCCAGACCGGCTTTCAGGGCGTCTACCTGGGGCTGTTGGCCGACGCCGCCGAAAATGATGTGCGAGCGCAGTGACAAGTGCTGCCCGTAAGCGGTGACGCTTTCACCAACCTGGGCGGCCAGCTCCCGAGTAGGGGTCAGAACCAGTGCACGGACCTGGCGTTTGCCGGGGCGTTTGCCTTGCATCAGGCGTTGCAGCATGGGCAGCGTGAAGCCTGCGGTTTTGCCGGTGCCCGTCTGGGCGCTGGCCAGCAGGTCTCGGCCTTCTAGTACGACGGGAATGGCCTGGCGTTGAATCGGGGTGGGCTGATGATAGCCCTGCGCGCCAATGGCGCTGAGTAGATCAGGGTGCAGACCAAGGTCAGAAAAGCTCATGCATTCTCCGCAGTCGCCAACCCCTCACTCTCTAAGTGAGGGGTTGGCGTCATGTTCAAGATACGAGGATGTAATTGCGCCATGAAGGCGCATCTAAGAATCAGATCGGGCAGCCACGATGGGCGTTCTAAAGCCACGCAGCCATTGCCCGCAGGGCTGCGTGGAAGTGATGGGGTGCGCTTGCGAAAAGCGCTGGCGCCGAGTGTAACACGAAAGTCTCACTCAGCGCTGTCGATGCGGACGTGAATTAGCCGCCAGTGAAATAGCCATTGCGCCGAATCTGCTCGGCGATTTCCACGCTCAGCAGGTTCCAGCTTTCACCCAGCGCGCGTACCAGGGCAGGGTAGCCATCTTCTTCCAGGGGCGTTTGCGTAGTGAAGCTTTGCAGTGTGACCAGGCTATTGTCTGCGCGGCGCAGCTGCCACTGCCCGCTGGCTACCGCCATGCCATCGTGGCGCCCCTGGAACTGATCAACCTCCACTGAAAGCGTCAAGGCGTCTGGCAGGGCGCCCTCTGAACGCACCACCTGCAGCTGGGGAAGCTGCTGTGCCAACTGCGCTCGCAGGCTACGTTCCAGCTGACGGCCAATGCCCTCGGCCCACTGGTGTTCACGAGCCTGGTTCAACGTGATGTCGTCCAACTGCATGACGATGCCATCCACGTCCAGATAGTGCGCCAAGCGTGGAGCGCGGATGGCCAGCGTGCCCGTGGGCTGGCTAGGGGCGCTGCTGGCCGCGGGGCTGGGCAGCATGTAGCGAGCTGGGGGAGTGACGCTGCTTGCGCACGCGGTCAGGGCCATGCAGGCAGCGGCAATGATCAGCAGTCGTGTAAAAGGTTGAATCATGATCTCTCCTGTCAGCGCGGGGCGCGGGGCGTCGGGTCCTGGGTGTCGAGGTTATCGAACAGCAGGGCGCGAGGATTTTCATTCAGCGTACGCGTAAGCGGCTGCAGGTCTCGCATCAGGCGGTCCAGCCGCTCGATGGCCGTGGTCAGCTCCTGATAGGCGGGCGACGACGGCGATACCCCCTGCAGTGTGCTGCGCAGCTCTTCCAGCGTGCTGTTCAAATTGCCGCCAATCGCGCGAGTATCCGGGTCGCTCAACAGTTCGTTGATCGAACGGCTGACGTCACGCACTTCGTTTAGCACATGCTCTGAGGCTTGCAAATTGCGGTCCAGACCTGCCAGTAGTGGTTCGACCTCGAGTGCGTTGAGCTTTTCCAGCAGATCGGTAATCTGCCCCTGAATCTGGGCAAAGCCACCGGCGACGGTGGGGAATACCGTCCGTTCCGAGAAAGTTTCCGCTATGTATTCATCGGCCAGGTCGCGCTGGAAGTTCAGATCGACGAACAAGGCACCGGTGAGCAGACTGCCGTTTTTCAGCGATGCGCGCAGTCCCAGGCCAAACATCCTGGTGAAGCGATTGTCCCAATCTTCCAGATCGATATCTGAATTCTCGATGCCCAGCCGTTGTGGCTCGATGCGAATCAGTACCGGTATCGCGAACCGCGCTCTGGAATCTGGCTGAGGCGCGGTAAAATTCCAGGGTACCGCTGCCACGGTACCGATGCGCACGCCGCGAAACTCCACTGGCGCTCCGCGGGAAAGACCACGCACCGTGTCGTCGACCAGCAGCACGTATTCCAGGTAGCGGTTGAAGGTACCTTCGCGGGCGTCGTCTTCATCGGCGTAAAGATTGAAGCGCGCGTTATGTTCAACGGGTCGTCCCATGGGCAGATCTTCGGGCACGCCAAAGGTCACACCGCCGCCCAGCAATGCTTCGAGCGATTCGACATTGACCCGAAAGCCATTGGCATCCAGGCGAAAATCGACGCCGCTGGCCGTCCAGAACCGGGTGCTGTCGGTCACCAACTGGGAATAGGGTTCTTCGATGAAAACCTGGTGATACATGGTGCGCGAATCCGCATCGAAGCGGGTGTCTTCGACGCGACCAACCGTGTAGCCCTGATAGGAAACCGGGTCGCCGACGCGCAGGGAGTTGCCCAGTTGGCTGACCAGGCTGATCTGAAGTCCGGCCTGACCTGCCGTGGCCACCGGCGGCACGTCGCTGACGGAGAACTCCCTTCTCGGTTCGTCCGATTGGCCGGGCTCCAATTGAAGGTAGGCTCCGGATAGCACGGTTCCCAGGCCGCTGATGCCTTCGCGGCCAATGCGCGGCTTGACGACCCAGAATCGGCTGTCCTCTCTGAGCATGGCTTCGGCTTCAGGCTGGATTCGGGCGGTCATCACGGCTTGTGAGAGGTCGTCCGACAGGCGCACGCTTTGTACGCGACCAATCTCGACGTTGCGGCTGCGTATCAAGGTGCTGCCTGCCTCGATGCCTTCGGCGTTGCTCATGGTCAACGTGATCAAGGTGCCACGGCTGGTGTAGTTGTCATACACCAGCCACAGGCCAATGATGACGGCCACGAGCGGTACGATCCAGATGGGCGACAGCCGTGTCTGTCGAGAGGCTTTGGCTCGGTGTAGTTCGTTGTCAGTATCGGTGTTGGGGGTTACATCATTAGCCATCAATAGCGTCCTTGGTGGCCGTCGTGCGGCGGGCAGGGCGTGGTGTCGGGGAGTCCCAGATCAAGCGTGAGTCGAACGTCATGGCGGCCAGCATGGTCAGCACGACCACGGCGCCAAAAGCGAGTGCTGCGGGGCCGGGGGTGATCGACATCAGCGAACCGGCACGGATCAGGGCAACGAGAATCGCTACCACGAATACATCCACCATGGACCAGCGGCCAATGAACTCGGTGATGCGATATAGCCGCGTGCGGCTGTTGGCGTTGAGCTCGTCGCTGCGATTGATCATCAGGCATAACCATACCAGCGCGACCAATTTGCCGACAGGCACGATGACACTGGCAATGAAAATCACCGCAGCCACGGGCCATGACCCCATTTGCAGAAGCTGCACGACACCGCCAATGATGGTCGAGGGTGCCGTATGGCCAAGGCTGGTAGTGGTCATGATGGGGTAGACATTGGCAGGAATATACATGATCGCCGCAGCAAAGAGCAGCGCCCAGGTGCGCTGCAAGCTGTACGGAAGCCGTGTGTGCAATTTTTCGTGGCAGCGAACGCACCGTCCATGGCCCTTGTCCAGGCGGTTGACCAGCCCGCAGGTGGGGCAGCCCGTCACGTTCTGGCTCGCCGCCGTGGCACCCGTCAGGGTGCCTTCCGGTGCCAATGGCTCGCCCTCCAATGAAAACCACATCCAGTCCGCGTCGATGGACTGTGTGGTCATCAGTAGCAGGATCGCGAACACACAGAAGGCCCAAAAGGAGATGCCCAGCTCGATCTGTGCCATGCCGGCCACTTTGATCAGGCTGACCAGCGCGCCGATGATGAATACATCGGCCATCATCCAGGGGGTCAGGTGGGCCAGTGAGCGAGCGATATCACGACTCAATGGCAGCGGGCGGGCGCGCAGTAGCCCGAACTGCAGCCAGATGACCCCCGTCAGGTAGACCGCAGGCAGTACCACGATGGTCATGATCACTGCGATGGCCACGACAGGCTGATGAAAATTGATCAGCGCCGTGGCCGTCTGGGTCAGCTCGATGCGGTTGCCGATACCGCCTACGCTGAAGCTGACGAAAGGAAACGAAACGGCCAGGATGAGTGCCACCAGTGAGGCAATGGCCAGTGCCATGCTACGTTGCGCGGGGTAGCGGTGGCGCTTGACCAGCACATGGGAGCATCGTGGGCAGGAGGCCTTCTCACCTGAGCCCAAAGGGGGCAGGGCCGAGACCCAGTCGCACTCATGGCAGGCGCGCAGCCGCCTGCGCTGGACGCGTGCCTCGGGGGGCGTGCAGTCCACGGCGGGGGTATGCATGGAAAGGGTGGGTCGTTTCATGAAAGAGACATCAGGTAATAGCAAACTCTCGATAGTTGGCGCATTTTAAATCAATATAGAGCCGAGACGTGAGTGTCAAATCAGGGACACCTCGCTTCTCTTGAACTCGGTGCTTGACCCCGCCTCCCGGTTCGACAAGGATGCAGCCGCGATAGTGCCTAATACGATGACATTAAGGAACCGAAATGTTGCTTGCCTTTGTAGCAGTGGTGGTAGGGCTCCTCCTGCTGATCTGGAGTGCTGAAAAATTTATCGATGGCGCTGCTGCTACCTCGCGGTGGTTGGGGTTGTCGCCACTGCTGATCGGTATGCTGGTGATCGGATTCGGAACGTCGGCCCCTGAAATGATGGTCTCCGTGCTGGCGGCCATGCAGGGTAATCCCGGGCTGGCGGTTGGCAATGCTTACGGATCCAATATTGCCAACATAGGGCTGGTGCTGGGTTTTGTGGCACTTATAGCGCCGCTGGCGGTGCACTCCAGCGTTATTCGCAAGGAGATGCCGCTATTGGTGGCGGTCATGCTGCTGACCGGTTACATGCTGATGGATGGCTGGATTTCCCGCGGTGAGGCAGTGTTGCTGCTGGCCGCGCTGGGGATCTTCATTACGGTCAGTATCATCCAGTCACGGCGTCATCAGGCGGATGCACTGACCGATGAAGTGACGGAGAGCCTGGACAGCAAGCCGCTGTCACGTGGTATGGCAGTGATGTGGACGCTGGTGGGGTTAGTGCTGTTGGTAGCCAGCTCGCGTCTGTTGGTGTGGGGCGCGGTAGAAATTGCCGTAGGATTTGGTGTCAGCGATCTCATCATCGGTTTGACGGTGGTGGCCGTCGGTACGTCGCTACCCGAGCTTGCCTCGTCCATCAGTGCCTTGAGGCGCAAAGAGCACGATATGGTGCTGGGCAACGTGGTGGGCTCCAATCTGTTCAATAGTTTGGCCGTGGTAGGGTTGGCGGGTGTCATCACGCCTATCGAAGCAGGTCGTGAGGTGCTGGTGCGTGACTGGAGCGTGATGACCTTCATGACGCTGATGATGGTGCTGTTTGCATTCTCCTGGCGTGGCCGTCCGCGGCGGATCAATCGTCTGGAGGGTGGCGTGCTGTTTTCCCTGTTTGTCGCCTACACCGGCTACATGGTCAGTCTGGTGGTGATGACATGACTTTTTTTAATTGAAAAAGAGCAGTTTGCCTGAATGGCATGCGTCAATGCGACACAGCTTTTTGGGCAAACTTGCGCTGTATAACGGGTGTCGAAGCGTTAAAATGCAACACAGCTAAAGAATAAGCTTAGTGCTTATAACTAAAATGCGGTGCCATTAAGGCTCAACTAAGCTTGTGTAACCCATTGATGGGATATTGATCCAGGTCTTAGGAGCGTGTGATGGAACTCGACCCCCTTGTACTATCGCGAATGCAGTTCGCCTTCGTTGTATCGTTTCATGCGATCTTTCCGGTCTTCACCATCGGACTGGCGTCTTACATAGCGCTGCTTCATGGGCTGTTCTTCAAGACCAACAACCCCGCTTGGGACCGCCTGGCACTGTTCTGGACCAAGGTGTTTGCCGTGGTTTTCGGCATGGGCGTAGTCTCCGGGATCGTCATGTCTTTCCAGTTTGGCACCAACTGGAGCAACTTCTCCCAGGCAGCGTCCAACTTCCTCGGGCCGGTGCTCAGCTACGAGGTCGTTACCGCTTTCTTCCTTGAAGCGGCATTCCTCGGTGTCCTGCTCTTTGGCCGAGGCAAGGTGCCACAAGGGGTGCACCTGTTTGCTGCCATCATGGTGGCGATCGGTACGTTCATTTCGTCGTTCTGGATTCTTTCTGCCAACAGCTGGATGCATACGCCGGCAGGGGTAGAGCTCATCGACTATCGGTTCCACGTGGTTTCCTGGACCGAAGCGATATTCAATCCCTCCTTTCCTTACCGCTTCGCGCACATGGCCATGGCATCCTTCCTGACCGGTGGCTTCGTGGTGGCCGGTGTGAGTGCCTGGTTCCTGCTGCGTGGTCGCGACCCGGAAGCCAACCGTCGAGCGCTTTCCATGTGCCTTTGGTTGCTGCTGTTTCTGGCGCCAGCCCAGGCGGTCGTGGGGGACTTCCATGGTTTGAATACTCTGGAGCACCAGCCGGCCAAAGTGGCGGCCATGGAAGGGCATTGGGAAACCTCTGGCAACGTTCCGTTGCTGCTGTTCGCCATCCCGGACCAGGAAGCCCAAACCAATCGCTTTGAAATCGGCATTCCCAATCTTGCCAGCCTCATCCTGACCCACTCTACGGATGGGGTTATTCAGGGGCTGAATGAATTTGCTCCTGAAGAGCAGCCACCGGTCTGGATCGTCTTCTGGGCGTTCCGCGTGATGGTGGGGATAGGTCTGTTGATGATTGCCACCGCCCTGACAGGACTGTTGCTGCGTCGCAAAGGCAAATTCCATCAGCACACCGGGTTCCTCAAGACGCTGGTGTACATGATCCCCATGCCGTTCGTCGCCGTGCTGGCAGGTTGGATCGTGACCGAGTCAGGACGTGCCCCATGGCTGGTATACGGCATGATGACCCATGCGGAAGGCGTTACGCCTTCGCTGACCGGCCCCATGGCGCTGTTTACGCTGGTGGGCTACGTGCTGGTGTACGCGGTGGTGTTCTATGCCGGTATCTACTATCTGACCCGCGTGGTGCGTAACGGCATGCTGCCCAAGGAAGAGCGTGAAACGGCAGGCGACAATTTCAGACGCCCCATGCGTCCACTGTCGGCCACGGAAACTCCCTTTGATGACGATGTCGACCCGGTGAGGAACTGAGACATGGAAATGTTTGATCTGACGATAATCTGGGCAGGCATCATCGGGTTCGGGTTGATGATGTACGTGCTGATGGACGGTTTCGATCTGGGGCTTGGGATTCTGTATCCCTTCGCCCCGGACGAAGACGCCCGAGATGTGATGATGAACTCCGTGGCGCCGGTCTGGGACGGCAACGAGACGTGGCTGGTGCTGGCGGGTGCCGGTTTGCTCGGAGCTTTCCCGCTGGTCTATTCGGTCTTCCTGCCCGCACTCTATATTGGCGTGTTCTTGATGCTGGCGGGGCTTATTTTCCGGGGGGTGGCCTTCGAGTTCCGCTTCAAGTCCCGGCGCAATCGTCGCTGGTGGAACCGCGCCTTCTGCTGGGGCTCCGGCGTGGCCGCTTTCGCTCAAGGGGCGGTGGTCGGTGCTTACATTCAAGGATTTCATGTCGAAAACTTTGCCTTTGCAGGTGGCGCTTTCGATTGGCTGACGCCATTCTCGGTACTGACCGGCTTCGGCCTGATGGCAGGTTATGCGTTGCTGGGAGCCACCTGGCTGATCTTGAAATCCGAGGGCCATATTCAGGAGTGGGCCTACAAGATCACGCCGCTGCTGTTGGCGCTGGTACTGGGCGTCTTCGGTATCATCAGCATCTGGACTCCGTTCGTGAATCCGGTGGTCTGGGAGCGCTGGTTCGGTCATTTGCAGCTGATCTGGGTGTTCCCGGCATTGGCGCTGCTGTCGGCCTTCATGGTGTATCGCTCCGTGAAACGTCGTGACGAGGGCATTCCCTTCGTGGCCACCATCGGCATCTACGTGTTCACCTACCTGGGGCTGATCGTCAGCAAGTGGCCGATCATCGTGCCCCCCAACTACACGCTGTGGGATGCCGCCTCCGCCCCTGAATCTCAGCTGTTCCTGCTGATCGGTGTGCTGTTCGTCATTCCGATCATCCTGACCTACACCGCCTGGACCTACTGGGTCTTCCGCGGCAAGGTGCGCGTCGGCGAAGGGTACCACTGATTCATGGCCCCTCCTGCGGCCCAGTCGAATTCGTTGACGCCGCGCCGTTGGCTGAGCACGCTGGCTCGTCGTGAGCGTGCTCGGCTGGCGCTGGCGGCGTGCTTCGGCGTGCTGTCCGGCGCTCAGACGATCTTGCTGGTGGTCGGGTTGGCGTGGTCGATCGAGCAACTGGTCGTGCATGGCCGCTCACCTGTCACGCTGGTGCCCGTGCTGCTCGGCCTGGTGGTCGCCGTGGCGTTGCGCTCACTGTTTCTTGCCCTGCAAGAGTCGTTCAGTGCAACTGCCAGCTTGCGCATCCGTCAGTACGCTCGGGAGCAGGTCTTGAACAAGATCGCCGCGCTAGGCCCGGTCTGGATGACGCGGCAGCAGAGCGGGGCCCTGGCGACCCAGTCGGTCGAGCACATCGAAGCCCTCGATGGCTACTTTGCGCGCTTTCTACCGCAAATGCGCATCGTGCTTTTGCTGCCACTGCTGATTGCCGCCGTGGTGGGTTGGCTCGATTATCTGGTAGCCATCTTCTTGCTGCTCTCTGCGCCATTGATTCCGCTGTTCATGGCCTTGGTAGGCATGGGGGCAGAGCGTCTCAACAAGGAGCAGTTTGCTTCCGTTGCCAGGCTCTCGGCGCATTTCGTCGACCGCGTGCGCGGCATGACGACGCTGCAGCTATTTGGTCATACGCGTGCTGCCCAGCAGGACGTCTGGTATGCCACCGACCAGTATCGCCGCCTGAGCATGCGCACTCTCAGGCTGGCATTTCTCTCGTCAGCGGTATTGGAATTTTTTGCCTCGGTGGCCATCGCCGTCGTCGCCATGTACGTGGGGTTTGGTCTGTTGGGCTATATCGATTACGGTCCTTCCCCCTCGCTGACCCTGTTCAGTGGTCTGGCGGTGTTACTACTGGCTCCGGAGTTCTTCCAACCTTTGCGTACCCTCTCGCAGCATTATCACGACCGTGCTGCGGCGCTGGGGGCGGCAGAGAGTATCGTGACCATCCTCAATGAGCCTGACGTGGTGCCGACCCGGTTTGACGCCCCCGTCGAACCAGATGCATCGATTGAATTGGTGGATGTCGAGGTGGGCTATGGACGGCACTCGGCGGTCTTGACGGGCGTCTCGGCCACGATACGTCAGGCAGATGTGGTGGTCATTACCGGAGAGTCAGGCAGTGGCAAATCTTCCTTGCTGGCGCTGATGGCCGGTTTCATGGCGCCTCTGCGTGGCGCTTGCAGAGTCCGCCAGGGCGAGCAAGTGGCGTGGCTGGATCAATCACCCTGCATCATTCAAGGCTCGTTGGCCGATAACCTGCGCCTGGCGGCGCCTGATGCGACACCGGCTGCCATGCAGGAGGCCCTGGAAAACGCAGGCCTGGGTGAACTGTTGGCTGCCTTGCCCCATGGCCTGGAGACGGTGGTAGGGGAGCGCGGGGTCGGCTTGTCGGGAGGTCAGGCGCAGCGCTTGACCCTGGCTCGAGTATTTCTCAGTCAGGCACCGCTGGTGTTGTTGGATGAGCCCACGGCCAGCCTTGATTCGGCGACGGAAAAGAGCGTGATCGACGCACTGCTGGCCTGGTCGGCGGAAGGGCGAACGTTGGTCATGGCAACACATCACCCTGCGGTGATGGCCGTTGCCACTCGCCACTGGGTGTGTCGAGACGGCCAGCTTCACGAGGTGGCGCCATGAAATTTCTGCACAATGACCTGAGCCCATGGCTGGCGCTCATGTTAAGGCGCAGGCAGCGCTTCCTCGTGGGTGCGCTGCTGGTATGGGTAACGTTGCTGGCGGGCCTTGCGCTGCTGGGTTTGTCCGGCTGGTTCATTGCGGCGTGTGCCCTGGCGGGCATTGCGCTGGCGGCTGGGTTGCCGTCATCACTGGATATTTATGTGCCCGGCGGCGGCATTCGTTTTTTTGCCTTGCTGCGCACCGTCGCTCGATACACCGAGCGGCTCTACAACCACAATACCGTGCTGACGCTGCTGGCGGATTTACGCTATCGCGTCTTCGGTGACTTGACGCGCCTGGATGACGCATCGTTGCGGCGTCGGCGAGTCGGTGAGTGGTTGAGTCGCCTGACGGCGGATATCGATGCCCTGGATAGCCTGTATCTACGCCTGCTGGTGCCGCCAGTAGTGGCCTTGTTGAGTGTCTGGATCATTGCAGGTTTCATCGCTATCTGGTTGCCGCTGGTGGGAGCCTTCGTGGTCAGTGTATTGACGCTGCTGTGGCTGGTCATCACCCTGGGCTTTGCCAGGCTGGGTTTCACCAACAGCCATCGGCAAGTGGATGATCAGGAGGAGCTTCGGCGGCTGGTGTTGGATCAGGTACAGGCGTCCGCTGAGCTGATGAGCTACCGAACCAGTGACTGGTACCGCAGGAAAATACGAGCCCACGAACAGCAAGCGCTGGATAACCAGCGTCAGCTGGCCGTGAAGGCTGCGCTAGGAAATGCGCTACTGATGGCGGTAACGGGGCTGTTGATCATCGGTGTGCTCTGGCTGGGTAGTCTGGCACTGGCCGAGCAGCGCGTGGTGGGCCCCATCATGGTCATGGCCGTGATTGCCGTGTTTGGTATCAATGAAGTGCTGGCCAGCCTGCCTGCCGCTTTTGTGCGGTTTGGCGCCAGCCACGGGGCGGCCCAGCGGCTGAATGCTCTGCAGGCGACACAAGGGCAAACGCGTGTGGGCTCGCTTCCGGATGACGATGGTGGCCATGCCCTGCAACTGCGTGAGGTCATGTTCCGTTATCCGGATGCGGCGGGCTGGGCGATATGCCAGGTTTCCCTGACCCTGCCCGCCGGTCAACGCGGTGCCATCATGGGTATTTCGGGTTCGGGCAAATCGACGCTGGCCAATTTGATCATGGGCCGCATCTCTCCCACTGAAGGGGACGTGTGGGTGGCGGAGCATGCACCCTCGGCCGTTACCCTCGAAAGTAGCGCAGCACATATGGGGTACCTCCCCCAGCAAATAGACCTGTTCGATGGCTCGCTGGCCGATAACCTGCGGATCGCCAAGCCTGACGCGACAGACGAAGAGCTTTGGCAGGTGCTTGCCCAGGTCGCTCTCTCGGACTGGGCGAAACGCCAGCCTCGTCAGTTGGCGACTCAGGTGGGAGAAAGAGGGCAGCAGCTTTCAGGCGGGCAGGCGCGCAGAGTGGCGTTGGCGAGGTTGTTCTTACGCTCGCCCTCGGTGGTATTGCTGGATGAGCCCTTCGCGGGAGTGGATGCGGCAACCGCCCGGCACGTGGCGGCCTCGCTGGACGCCTGGTTGGTAGGCCGTACGGCGATTTTCTTTGTTCATCAAGTGGATGATGCGGCCCTGGTGCCGGGTTTGGCTCATCAATGGTGGCTTGATGGTGGTAAGTTAATTCACGATACTTCACTTTGATATTCACCGAATCGGCAAGTAGGCGGCGACCATGAACGACTTTTTACGACACCTTCCCAAGGCTGAGCTTCACTTGCATATCGAAGGTTCTCTCGAGCCGGAATTGATGTTCCAACTGGCGGAGCGTAACGGCATCGAACTCCCCTATGCCACGGTCGAAGAGGCCAAGGCAGCTTACGATTTCAAAGACCTGCAAGGGTTTCTGAATCTTTATTACCAGGGCATGAACGTCTTGCGCAGCGAACAGGACTTCTATGACCTGGCCATGGATTATTTCAAGCGTGCCCGCTCGGAAGGCGTGCTGCATATCGATATGCACTTCGATCCCCAGGCTCACCTGCAGCGTGGAGTGCCTCTGGAGGTGGTCATGGCGGGACTGCTCAGGGCCAAGCAGGAGGCCGAGAGTCAGCTGGATCTTTCAGTAGGCATGATCATGGCCTTCCTGAGAGATCGGCCAGCCGACGAGGCACTTCACGTTCTCGAGCAGGCGGCACCCTACTGGAAAATGCTGGATGCCATTGGCTTGGACAGCGCCGAGCGTGACAACCCGCCCGAGAAGTTTCAGGCCCTGTTTGCGCGCGCCAAAGAGCTTGGGCTGGTGCGTGTGGCCCATGCGGGCGAGGAGGGGCCTGCCGCTTACATTACGCAAGCCCTGGACCTGTTGGACGTTCAGCGCATCGACCACGGCGTGCGCTGTCTCGAAAGCGAAGACGTCGTGCAGCGCCTCAAGGAGTCTCAAACGGTACTGACCGTGTGCCCGCTCTCCAATGTCAGCTTGAAAGTGGTCGATCAATTGGATCAGCATCCGCTACCGGCGTTGTTGGAAGCGGGGCTGAAGGTCACTATAAGCTCTGACGATCCTGCTTATTTTGGTGGTGGGCTGCTCGAAAATCATATCGCCTGTGCCGATGCCTTTGGCTGGGGAGAAGATACCTTCAAATGGCTGAACCGCAATGCCATGGAAGAAGCCTTCGTCAGCGACGCGCGACGCGCCGAACTGCTGAAGCGCCTGGAGGCAGCCTGACATAGCCTGCCGCCGCCCCTATGGGCGGCGGCATAGTGCATCAGGGTAGAGCGGGCACCTCGAAATCGGGCATTTCACCTGTCAGGGAGTGCAGAAACGCCGTGATGTTATCGATGGTGGGTTCGTCAAACTCACGTCCCAGCATTTCCTGGCCCATGATGGCCACCGCTTCTTCAAGCGTTTCGGTGGCACCATTGTTCATGTACGGGTAAGTGACGCCGACATTGCGCAAGGTGGGAGTGCGGAAGCGGTACTGGTCTCTTTCCTCGCCAGTCACCACGTAGCGACCCAAATCTTTCGAGCCCGGCACCTGAATGGCGTGGAACTGGCTATCGGTAAAGTTGGCGCCGCGATGGCAGGCGATACAGCCATTATCCACGAAAGCTACCATGCCCTCTTTTGCCTGATCGCTGATGGCGTCCATATCACCCCGCAAATAACGATCGAAAGGTGCATTGGGCGTGTTGAGCGTTCTCTGGAAGGCGGCCAGTGCCTTGGCCAGGTTCTCGGCATTGATGGGGTCATCCTGGTCGGGGTACGCTTCCGTGAAGCGCTCCTGGTAGAGCTCGAACTCTGCCAACCTGTCCAGGGCGTGTTCCAGCTGCATGGCCATCTCGACATCGGCTTCGATGGGGCCCAGCGCTTGACCCTCCAAATCCGGCTCCCGTCCATCCCAGAATTGCGATCCCAGGAAACCACTGTTGAGTACGGTGGGTGTGTTGCGTTCGCCAACCTGACCGTTATGGCCCACGGCTCTAGGAATGCGATCCGACCAGCCGAGCGCCGGGTTATGGCAAGTGGCACAGCTGATGACACCGCTGGCGGAGATCCTGGGCTCGAAAAACAGCATGTTGCCCAGCATCACCTTTTCATCGGTCTGTGAATTGTGGGCAGGTAAAGGTGGTAAGTGGGGCAGCGGTTCGAACCTGTCGCGGTAGCTACCGAGTTCGTCGTCTGCCCACAGTGCAGTCGTGCCTAATAGCGCGACACTCGCAAGTCCGATGGCAATACGTGATGTTGTCATGGTTTCCCCCTCCTGTTTGACCGGTCTGGTGTGCACCGTTCTTTTCAGCGGTGCTTCAACAAGTCTAAAAAAGCGGGGAAGGGCGGGGCTTGCCTCAGGTCAACTTTCCGGCCATTGGTGACCCGCAGGTGCTTGAACGGTGAATGAGAAAAAAGCTTGACGATCAAAAAGAATTGGGTAGAATACGCCCCACATCGAACGGCAACGCCGATAGATGGCTCTTTAACAATTTGATCAGGTAATTCATGTGGGCGCTTGCCGATGAGGGTGAATCATCACCTAATATCAAGGCAAGCGAACATCAAGATACTCTTCGGAGTATCGCAGTGAATTCGTTTGAACCTTGAGCCAAGTTTGATCCGCTTTTGTTGCCTTCGGGCAGCGAGTAAGGATCGCATTGATCTTAA
>NZ_BMXO01000016.1:0-110202 GCF_014651795.1 Vreelandella hamiltonii
ACGGTGTGGAAGCGCTGCAAGGCGTTGAGCTAACGTGTACTAATGGCCCGTGAGGCTTGACCCTATAACACCCAAGGGGTCTGGTCGTGATGATAACGAGGAGTGCGAACGCACTCGAAACACCGGATACGTCGCAGTGAGCCCAAGTGCTTGCTGACAAGAGACGCACACAATACACGTCAAAACACCTCAGCATGATATGCATTACCTGCTACGCCTGACGACCATAGCACGCGTGAACCACCTGATCCCATGCCGAACTCAGAAGTGAAACCGCTTAGCGCCGATGGTAGTGTGGGGTCTCCCCATGTGAGAGTAGGTCATCGTCAGGCACTTATCCCGTAGAAAGCCCCGAACACACTGTGTTCGGGGCTTTTTGCTATGCGTTAAATTTGTCGTGGGAAGGGGCGTCGAGAAACGTTGGTTGGGAAAATTCCTGAGCAAAAAAACACCCAGCCTGTGGCTGGGTGAGAGTGACTTTACAAGAGATCGGTTGCTAGGCGTCTCTGCGGTGTTGGCATACGCCTCCGGCCCAGGTTTCATAGACAGCGCGGTCATCGGCGAGCATCATCAATGCAAATAGCCGTTCACCGAGGGTGGTGCAGTGCTGGCTACGTCGCTGTAGCAGTGACGTGGCGTCAGGGTCGATCACGACAAAGTCAGCTTCGTAGGAAGGGGCCAACTGTCCAATGTGGCTATCCAGAGAGAGGGCTTTGGCGTTGCCGTGGGTGAGGCCATAAAATCCTTGCCAGGCGGTCAGAGGCTGACCACGCAGTTGGCCTACCTGGTAGGCACTTTTCAAGGTGCCGAAGCCTGAAAGATCCGTGCCTGCGCCAATGTCGCTGGCATAGGTAAATGCCATGCCCGTCTCTCGGGCAGCGTCTCGGTCGAACAGGCCGCTACCCAGGAACAGGTTGGAGCTGGGGCAAAAGGCGATATTGGCGCCGCGCTCTGCCAACCGTTGGCGCATGCCGTTGTCCAAATGAATACCGTGGGCAAAGGTGCTGCGTGGGCCGACGAGTCCTGCTTCTTCGTAAACGGCCAAATAGTCTCGACTGCCGGGAAACAGTTCCGCCACCCAGTCCAGCTCTCCGCTGTTCTCGGCGAGGTGGGTCTGCAGCCATAGGGTGGGGGCATTGCGCAGCAGGGCACCTGCCGCGTCCATTTGGGCTCTGGTCGAGGTGGGCGCAAAACGCGGGGTAACGCTGTAACCGAGGCGCTGATTCCCATGCCAGTCCTCGATGAGCCGCTCTGTGTCGGAGATGCCCGAGACGCCATCCATCAAGGCATCGGGGGCATTGCGATCCATCAGTACCTTGCCTACCAGCATGCGCAGCTGTCGCTTTTGGCAGGCTGCAAAAAAGGCATCCACGGAGCCTGGGTGGCTCGAGCCAAACACTTGCGCGGTGGTGGTACCTGCGCGCAGCATTTCGCTCAAGAACGCTTCCGATAACGCCTTGGCGTGATCATGATTGGCGAACTGGCACTCGGCTGGAAACGTGTAGTCATTCAGCCAATCCAGCAGTTGGCGCCCATAAGAGGCCATGATGTCCAACTGGACATAGTGGACGTGAGTATCGATGAATCCTGGCATGATGAGCTTGCCGCGATGGTCGATCACTTCCGCTGCTTTCGGCAACTGATCAACCAGGTCGGCATAATGCCCCGCTGCATGGATATGCCCACCCTTCAGCCACAAGAGGCCGTCAGCGTAGTGTTCCAGACTGCCAGGGTGGGGCAGGTTGCCATCGCCGGGGTCATTGGGAAAGCTGATCAATTCAGCGCGGATAAGCGTATCGGTGGGCAAGGTCATATCAACTCGAGTGCGTTGCAGTAGGGGCAAAAAGCGCGCGTAGCGTAGCGCTATCCAGGCCACGGGTCTCGGTGGCATAGGGTTGGTCGGTCAACCAGAGTAATTCCGTCACCACGCTCAGCGCGATGGCGTAGGGGGTTTTATTGCTGAGCTTGGTATCCCTGACCGAGCCGATGGGGCAGCGCACGCGCTGCAGTATCGGCTGGTCGACACCTGCTCGGGAAAGGCGCCCTTTGAAGCTCGCCCACTTGCTGTCGGAGCCTATCAGCCCAATGGACACAATATCGGCGCGCTCCAGCAACCCCTTGATCAAGGCATAATCCTCATCATGATCGTGGGTCATGACCAGAGCATGGGTGCCAAGGGGTAAGCCTGCCACCGTCTCTCCAACGTCGCCTAGCAAATGACAACTCAAGCGTGCACGAGGGACATCTGACTGGAAAGCATCGGCGCGGCTGTCATACCAATCGAGCTGCCAAGGCAGAGGAGCGCTGAGTTTGACGATCTCGCGTCCGACATGCCCCGCGCCGAACAGGGCAATGTGAGCGGTGGCGCCCAGAAATACTTCCAGCAGGACGTTGACCAGCCCGCCACAGCACTGCCCGCTACGACCGCCCAGCGAAAAGGATTCCAGTGAGAACCCCGCTTGGCGCTGGCTCAATAGGGAGCGAGCCTGCTGAATGGTCTGCCACTCGAAGGTGCCGCCGCCCAGCGTATCGAAGACAGCGTGTTCGGTAATCACCATACGTGCGCCAGGCTCACGGGGCGTGGAGCCTGCGCTGGTCATCTGGGTGGCCAAGACATGAGGCGTGCCGTGGCGTTGACAATGGTCGAGGGCGGCGTGCCAAGTCATGGGCATTTCATGGGTCATAAGGCACTTTTCCGAATGGCATGCGCCGCCAGCATGACGCGCTCGGGCGTGGCCGGGGTATCCAGACGCGGTGAGCTGCGGTAGTCATCCAGGCTGGCGAGGGCATCGCGCAAGGCTGACCAGACGCATATCCCCAGCATGAAGGGCGGCTCACCCACCGCTTTGGAGCGGTACAGGCTGGCCATGGAGTTAGGGTGTCCTTCCAGCAGTTCGACATTGAAGACGCTGGGCAGATCACCAAAGGTAGGAATCTTGTAGGTCGCTGGACCATCGCTGACCAGCGTCCCTTCACTGTTCCATTTGAGCTCTTCGCTGGTCAGCCAGCCCATGCCTTGGATGAACCCGCCTTCTACCTGACCAATATCGATGGCTGGGTTGAGCGAGTTGCCCACATCATGAAGTATGTCGACACGGTCGACCTGATACTCGCCGGTCAAAGTGTCGACGCTGACCTCCGCCGCGGCCGCGCCAAAGGCGTAATAATAAAATGGGCGGCCTTGGCCAGTTGCGCGATTGTAATGAATCAGTGGCGTCGCGTAGAAGCCTTTCTCGGACAGCGAAACCCGGTGTAGATATGCCGTCTGCACCAGCTCGCCCCAGGGAATGCGGCGTTCACTTTCGCCGATGCCTGCGATGAGCATGCCGTCCCTCAGCTCCATGCCTTCACGATCCAGCCCACCCTCGAAGTGGTTGGCGGCAAAATCGAACAGACGCTCACGCAGTTTGATGGCAGCATCGCGGGCGGCCATGCCGTTCAAATCCGCACCGCTGGAGGCTGCCGTGGGGGAAGTGTTCGGCACCTTGTCCGTTCGTGTGGCGCTGATGCGTACGCTCTCCAGGTCCAGCCCCAGTTCCAGAGCCACCACCTGGCAGATCTTGGTGTGCAGGCCTTGCCCCATTTCAGTGCCGCCGTGGTTGATCAGGATGCTGCCATCGGTATAGACGTGTAGCAGTGCGCCGGCCTGGTTGAGGTGCTGGGCGGTGAAGGAGATGCCGAACTTGACGGGTGTCAGTGCCAGTCCTTTCTTGATGACGGAGCTGGAGGCATTGAAATCCCGTATCTGCTGTCGACGCGTCCAGTACTCGCTGCGTTGCTCGAGGCGCTCGACGAGCGTATGAAGCAACTGCTTCTGGTCGACCTGTTGCCCGTAATGGGTCATGTCGCGTTCTGGGCGGTAAAAGTTGCGCTTGCGGATGGTCAGCGGGTCTTCACCGACATGGCGGGCAATATCGTCCATGGCCGCTTCGATGATCATCATGCCCTGGGGGCCGCCAAATCCGCGAAAAGCGGTGTTCGACGCAGTGTGGGTGCGGGCTCGGTGGCCGGTGACACGGGCATTGCCCAGTGAGTAGGCATTGTCTGCGTGAAACATGGCGCGGTCGACGATGGCATCGGAAAGATCGGGAGAGTAGCCGCAGTCGCCGATCACGGTAATGTCGCTGCCTTGAATCACTCCCTGTGAATCGATGGCCAGCCGATAGCGGTTGTGAAAGGGGTGGCGCTTGCCAGTGGCGCGCATGTCGTCACGTCTGGGTAGGCGAAGACGCGTGGCCTTGCCGGTGCGTCGTGCGATGAGGGCAGCAATGCAGGCCCAGGGGGATGCCTGGGTTTCCTTGCCTCCAAAACCACCCCCCATGCGCCGTACTTCCACCGTGACGGCATGAAACGGGATACCCAGCACTTCGGCAACCAGCTTTTGGGTTTCACTGGGGTGCTGGTTGGAGGTATGTACCATGACGCCTTCGTCTTCGCTCGGAATGACGACGCAGGCCTGGCCCTCCAGGTAGAAGTGCTCTTGTCCACCAATGAACAGCGCGCCTTCCAGCACGTGTTCGGCTTGCTCCAGTGTGGCCTGCCAGTCACCACGCTGCTGGGTGTGGCTGGGACGAACGAACTCCTGTTGAGCAGCGGCTTGAACGGCATCCAGCTGTGCTGGCAGCTTGTCGATCTGCACATTGGCAAGCAGCATCGCGTGACGCGCCGCACTCAGGGAAGTGGCAGCCACGGCGAACAGGCACTGCCCTGAATAGCTGATCTCGCGCTCGACGAAGATAGGGTCGCCAGGGAAGACCGGGCCGATGTCCGTGTGGCCAGGCACGTCGTGGAATGTGATCACGTCGACCACGCCGGGGGCGGTGCGAACGGCCTCCAGGTCGAGGTGCGTCAAGGTTCCGTGGGCCACGGGTGAGAGCCCCAGAGCCACGTGTAAAGCATCAGCAGGTGTCTTGAGGTCGTCGATATAGAGCGCTTTCCCCGTCACATGTTTTTCGGCGCTCTCATGAAAGCTGGAGGACCCCGCCTGGCGCTGTCCGCTGCTGTCCACGGTATGGCGTGCCAAGGGTGCCGCGCCATGTATACGCTGGTCGAGCTCATGCCGGGCCCGGCGACTGTCGTTGTCGAGTTTAGTGAGCGTACGCATGCAACATGACCTCCTGTTCTGGTGATGATAGCGACAAGTAGAGTCGTTCCAGCAGATTGGCGGCCGCCAACTGACGATACTGCTGGCTGCCTCGCACGTCACTCATGGGCTCGAACTCATCTTGCAGCGCTTGCCGGGCCGCTTGAAAGGCCTGTTTGCCTACCCTTTGCCCTTCCAGCGCGGCCTCCGTTGCCGGAGCGCGCCGGGGCGTGGCGGCCATTCCGCCGAAGGCGATGCGCACGTCGCTTAACTTGCCGTCCTGCAGGCGGTAGCTAAAGGCACCCAGAACGGCAGAGATATCGTCTTCACGGCGTTTTGAGAGCTTCCACACTCTGAGAGAAGCACTCTTCTCCAGAGCGGGAATAAAGATACGTGTGATGACTTCATCGGCAGCCAGCGCCGTTTTTTTGTAATCGATAAAGAACGCTTGCAGCGGCAAGCAGCGGGTACCCGCATGGCTGGCAAGTTCGAGGTGGGCGCCGAGTGCCAGGAGCACGGGTGGGGTATCGCCAATGGGAGATGCATTGGCGATATTGCCGCCCAGGGTTCCCCGGTTACGCACTTGTTCCGAGCCCAGCCGGTGGAGCAGGTGCGCGAAAGCGGGGAAGTGTGTTGCCAGCAGCGGAGCAAGCCGCGAATAGGTCACCGCCGCGCCGACCCACCATCCTTCCTGCCCCTGAAAGGTCGCTGGCGAGATCATGCTCAGTTCGGGCACGCGAGTGGTATCGATCAGTTGATCCAGTGCGGCCAGGCGCTGGGTCGTTTCCAGCCATAGGTCCGTGGCGCCGGCGACCAACCTGGCATTGGGCAGATCACGCCGCAGCGCTGTCAGTTCGCTCAGGGAGCTCGGCTGAGCAAATAGCGGACCTTCCTGAAAGGCTTGTGTGGAGCTGTCGCCATCCTGAGAGTCAGCAAGCGTCGCATCCCACCATTGAGGTGGCTGCCAGTCGCTGGCGTGCATGGTCAGCGCGGCATCACGAATCGGGCGATAGCCCGTGCAGCGGCAAAGGTTGCCACCCAGCGCGGCTTCCAGACGCTCGGGCGTCAAGGGGGCAGGTTGGCGCTGCTGCTGCGTATGCAAACTGAACAGCGACATGACGATGCCCGGCGTACAGAAACCGCACTGGCTGCCGTGGCAGTCGATCATGGCGCGCTGCGCAGGGTGCAAGGAGTTGCCCTGTGAAAGGCCTTCCACAGTGACGAGATGCTGACCGTGCAGTTGGTGGGCCGGCGTAATGCACGCATTGACCGTCAGGAACGGTGGCTGATCGGGGTCGCTGCTTTTCAAGGCGACTGTGCAAGCGCCGCAGTCGCCGGAAGCGCAGCCCTCTTTTGTGCCCGTGGCCCCCAAATGGTCGCGTAACAGCGTTAGAATACTGGTCTCAGGGGGCACTCGACACTGTTGACGGGTGCCATTGAGCAGAAACTCAATCGTTGCCATGCCAAACTCCGTTATGATTGTTCTGACCGATTGGTCAATAATGGTGAGCTTGGGACAAAAAAGCGTGGCTTGCAAGACTTTGTTGTCAGCGCGTTTTGATGCCCTGAAACGATGCATAAAGAGCGAAAATGCCCCTTTTTGCAGCGTTGTCCGATGTTGGGCCTGAGCTGATCGGCACAACCCGAGCCTATATCAAGGAGCTTACTCAATGACGCTTGATACCGCTAACCATGAGAGCGCCAGCAGGGATCGCATCGAGCAGACGATATTGAGTGCCGCCGAACAGGTGTTTGCTCAGCATGGTTATCGCGGAGCCAGCCTGCAGTCGATTGCTGACGTCGCTGGTTTGCCCAAGGCCAATATCCTCTATTACATGGGGAGCAAACAGGCGCTCTATGTGCGACTACTGAATCGCATGATGAAGCGCTGGAACGCGGTGCTGGAGGACATTACCCCCGCGAGTGACCCGGCAGCCGTATTGAGCGATTTTATTCGCACCAAAATGGTGCTTGGTCAGCGCTATCCCGAGGGTTCCAAGCTGTTTGCGGCTGAAATCCTGGGGGGCGCACCTTTTCTGAAAGATTACCTGAACGGTGAGCTGAGAGAGTGGGTCAGCAGCCGTGCCGCCATCATGCGAGAGTGGTCGCGACAGGGGAAGATGGATGATGTGGATCCTCGCTGGCTGATTTTTCTGATCTGGTCATCCACCCAGCACTATACCGAGTACAGTGCTCAGGTGAACGGCATTCTCGGCCAGGAGGCACTGGCCGAGGAGGACATCGACGCTATTTGTCGCTTCCTGGAGCATGTGATCTTGAAAGGCTGTGGCATAGAGCGCCCAGTCGTATCGATTGCATGAGTTCGACCATGCCTGAGCTGCCCATCGAGCAACACCTGGCGTCGATCGAAGACGCTCTGGACACCCACTCTCGCCTCATTCTGGTGGCGCAGCCCGGCGCGGGCAAGACCACCCGCGTGCCGTTGCGGCTCATCGAGCGCCCTTGGGCGCGTGGCCAGCGCCTGCTGATGCTCGAACCTCGGCGGGTGGCGGCCAGGCTGGCGGCAACTTACATGGCCGCTCAGTTGGGTGAGCCGGTGGGTAAGCGTATTGGCTATCGCATGCGCGGTGATCAACGGGTGGGGCCTGACACGCAGCTGGAAGTGATCACTCAGGGGGTGCTGACGCGCATGCTGCAGGATGACCCGCTGCTGGAGGGGTGGCCGGCATTCTCTTCGATGAGTTTCATGAACGCAGTATCGAGTCCGACCTGGGTCTGGCGCTGGCAATGGACGTGCAGCAAAGCATTCGTGACGATCTCCGCCTGGTGGTGATGTCCGCGACGCTGGATATAGAGGCGCTGCGTACCTTGCTGGGCGAGCATACTCCGGTGATCGAGAGCAGTGGCCGCGCCTTTCCGGTCACCACGCTATATCGGCCACCTGTTGGCGGTGAGACCGCCGCCATGGCGGCGCGCAGCGTCGTGGAGGAAGCCGTGGCGCTGGACGATGCCCAGGACATATTGGTCATCTTGCCCGGCGTGGCGGACATCCGCCGGCTCGCTCAGGCGCTGGCGGCTTCATCGCTGACGCTGGATATTCGCACGCTGCATGGCGGCATGACGCTGGATGCTCAACAAGCGGCACTTAGCCCTGGTACGCAGCGGCGGGTGATCATTTCCACCTCGATCACCGAATCGAGCCTGACGGTCGACGGCGTCAACGTCGTCATTGACGCAGGCCTTGAACGGGTGCCCGAGTTCAGTGCCCAAACGGGGCTTACGCGGTTGACTACCCGTCGCGTCAATCGTGCCAGCGCCGACCAGCGGCGTGGGCGCGCGGGTCGCCAGCAATCAGGCTACTGCTATCGTCTGTGGGCACAGGACCAGCCACTGGTTGCGCACCGTGAACCCGAGATGCTGCAGGCCGATCTCTCGCGGCTGGCGCTGGAACTGGCGCTATGGGGTGTCAATGCACCCGACGCGCTGGCCTGGCTATCTCCACCCCCCAAGGGCGCATGGCAGAGCGCGCGCGATCTTCTCCAGCGGCTAGCGCTGCTCGATCAGGCCGGCGGTCTGACACCGCTGGGGCAGCAGTGCGGTACCTTGCCGGTGGAGCCTCGCCTGGCCGCGATGCTGGTGCGCTCCAAGGCTGGAGAAAATACCGCGCTGGCCTGTGCGTTGGCAGCGCTGCTGGAGGGCCGGGAGCGTCTTGAGGGAACATTGCAGGAAGCCCTGGCCGCTCGGCTGAAAACACCTTCTGCATTCCCAATCTGGCACCAGGAAGTCAAGCGTCTGGCGGCGCTGATAGGATGCACGGTGCCGTCACGCCTTGATCTTGAGCCTGTGGGTGAGCTGCTTGCGGTGGCGTTTCCTGACCGAGTGGCCCAGCTCATGAACCTCGGGCGTTTCAAGCTGGCCAATGGCAAGACGGCAACGCTATCGCCGCAGCACACGTTGGCCAACGAGCCGTATCTGGTGGCCGTTCACCTCGACAGCGCTAGCCGTGATGCACCGATCCAGAGGGCAGTGCCCCTCTCCGAACAGGCTTTGCGAGCCCTTTATCCGGCGACGGCGAGGTGGCACGAACGAGTTGCCTGGCAAGAGCCGCCAGGCAAGCTGGTGGCCGAAACGGTGCAGTGTCACGGTGAGCTGGTATTGGCGGCACGCCCGCTACAGACGCTGCCCGCCGCCGCTGCCGAACAAGCGCTGATGAGCGCTTTGCAGCGCCGCCCTTCAGCCTTGCTGAATGACGAGGTCAGGCGCTTGCAGGGGCGCATGGCGCTGCTCAAGCGTACTTTCCCTAGGCAATGGCCCGACTGGTCCGATGCTGCGTTGGTGGATGATCTGGACGAGTGGCTGGCGCCTTACGTGGCCGGTATGACTCGGCTGGCACAAGTCGAAAAACTGCCTTTCGCGCGGTGCCTGCTGGATACGCTGACCTGGGAAGCGCAGAGTGCGTTGGCACGTCTGGCGCCTATCGGCCTCACCGCGCCGAGCGGTAACACGATTACGCTGGACTATCTTCCCTGCCTGGAGGGCAGGCCGCCGGTGCTGGCATTGAAGCTGCAGGAGGCCTTTGGCTGGCAAGAAACACCGACCGTGGCCGAAGGGCAAGTGGCCGTGATGATTCACCTGCTGTCACCGGCCCGACGCCCTCTGCAGGTAACCCAGGACTTGCGCAGCTTCTGGCTGACCGGCTACCCGGAGGTGAGAAAAGAGATGCGCGGGCGGTATCCAAAGCACCCGTGGCCGGAAGACCCCTTGACGGCGCAAGCCACGGCACTGACCAAGCGCCGCTTGGGCAACGCTTGAAGGTCAGTCAAAGCGTGCTCTTTACTCTTGTGCAGGTTCCGGTACTTCTCCAGGGCGTTGATAGCGTACGCCGTCCGCGCGAGGTTCTTCGTAACGCTTGTTCTCATCTTCGGAAACCACCCCAAAGACCGTTTCCTGAGAGCCATCCGGCCATGTGTAAGTGGTACAGCCCGCCAGGCTCGACAGACCAAGAATAAAAACGAAACCAGACAGCGTGATACGACGCTTGGGCATGAAAAGCTCCCTGAAAATGGCACATGCTCATGAAAAAGGGTGACGACGAGTGCTGCGTAGTGTGAAGCGCACCGCCACTGCTCGCAAGCTAATTTCAATGGTGTCGATGCAGCAATGGAGATGATGGTCGGTGGCGGGCATGTTCACCTTGTGTCTATGCTGGGATATCAGTCAGGTGTCCTTGTAAAAGGGCGCCAGGAAGACGCCCAGGCGGTTGAGTGCAGAAGGTGGGGAGGGGATATGTGGTCAGTCTTGAAGTCGGTACTGGCAGCCCTGATCGGGGTGCAGAATGATCGGCAGCGCAGGCAGGACTTCTCCAGCGAGCGACCTGCGGCGTTCATTGTGACGGGGGTCGTCGTCACGCTCCTGTTCGTACTGGCGATTGCCTGGTTGGCCAAGTGGGTCGCCGGATGAAACGTTGAGGCAAATCACGCAAGGTTTGCGTGACGAATGGCATTTGTTTTCTATACTGAGATTGACGTCTTAATCCTGCTTTAATAAAAGCATGGCGAGAACAACAATAATAAAGGAGGTTTCTATGCCCCCAGTGTGGCGATGGCTACTACTTCCCTCATCGAGTCTTGCCGTCGCGTCAGCGGCGTCGGCCAATAGTTGGAATATGCCGGTGGGTGTCACGGACGTCAGCCGTGATATCTTCAATCTGCATATGACCATTTTTTGGATCTGCGTCGTCATTGGCGTCGTGGTGTTTGGCGTCATGTTCTACTCGCTGTTTCGCTATCGCCACGCCAAGGGAGCCAAAGCAGCCCATTTTCACGAGCACACCACGGTGGAAGTGTTGTGGACGGCCATTCCCGTGCTGATTCTGGTCGGTATGGCGATTCCCGCCACCGCTACGCTCAAGAACATGTATGACGCCTCGGAAGCCGACCTGGATGTGATGATCACCGGCCAGCAGTGGCGCTGGCGCTACGAATACCTGGGCGAAGACGTTGCCTTCAACTCCAACATGAGCACCCCTTGGGAGCAGATCCGCGGGCAGGAGGAGCGAGGAGAGCACTATCTGCTCGACGTGGACGAACCCCTGGTCTTGCCAATCAATCGCAAAGTGCGCTTTCTGATGACCTCAGACGATGTCATCCACTCCTGGTGGGTGCCCGAGCTGGCGGTCAAGCAGGACACGATTCCCGGCTTCATCAATGAAAACTGGGTGCAGATCAATACACCCGGTATTTATCGCGGACAGTGTGCCGAACTCTGTGGTGTCAATCATGGCTTCATGCCTGTCGTGGTACATGCCATGGAAGAAGAGGAATTCGATGCCTGGCTGGTAGAGCGGCGTGAAGCGGCCGAGCAGGAGGCCATGGGCGTCGACCGTGAATGGGAAATGGAGGAACTGATGGCCAGAGGGGAAGCGGTGTACCGCGCCATCTGTTCTTCTTGCCATCAAGCCGAAGGGCAAGGGGCGATGCCGGCCTTCCCTGCATTGGCCGGTAATGATCAGTTGATCGAAGACCTGGATTGGCATATCGACAGGATCGTCAATGGGGTCTCTGGCGCGGCGATGCCTGCCTTCCGGGCAACTCTGAACCCCGTTGAAATTGCCGCAGTGGTCACCTATACCCGCAATGCCTGGGGAAATGACACGGGTGAAACGGTACAGCCTGCAGCCATTGCTGAGCTGATAGCCCAATAACTCCACGTTTCTACCCATAACAACGAAAAGCAGGCGGAGAAGCTCATGGCGCCCCAACTACCCCCTCAGCATCCGTTGCAGCATAGCTCTACCACTCACGCTGGCACTCATGCCAGCGCCGGTTCTGCCCACCATGAGCATGCGCATCACCCGAAAGGACTCATGCGCTGGCTATTGACCACCAATCACAAGGAGATCGGTACGCTCTATCTGATCTTCTCGCTGACCATGTTCTTCATTGGGGGCATCTTTGCACTGGTGGTCAGGGCAGAGCTTTTTCAACCAGGACTGCAGCTGGTACAGCCCGAGTTCTTCAATCAGATGACCACCATGCATGGCTTGATCATGGTGTTCGCAGCCGTCATGCCTGCCTTCACGGGACTGGCCAACTGGATGATCCCGCTACAGATTGGAGCGCCTGACATGGCGCTTCCTCGGCTCAACAACTTCAGCTTCTGGCTGCTGCCCGTCGCCTTCACGCTCCTGCTTTCAACACTGTTCATGCCGGGCGGCGGGCCCAATTTTGGCTGGACCTTCTATGCGCCCTTGTCCACTACCTACGCGCCACCCTCCACGACCTTCTTCATCCTGGCCCTGCACATCGCCGGTATCAGCTCCATTCTGGGGGCGATCAACATCATCGCCACCATCCTCAACATGCGTGCCCCCGGTATGCGCATGATGGACATGCCGCTGTTCGTCTGGACATGGCTCATTACCGCTTTTCTTCTGATTGCCGTCATGCCCGTGCTGGCGGGGGTGATTACCATGATGCTCATGGATATCAATTTCGGAACCAGCTTCTTCGATGCCTCGGGGGGCGGTGACCCGGTGCTGTTCCAACACCTGTTCTGGTTCTTTGGGCACCCCGAGGTCTACATCATGATTCTGCCAGCCTTCGGTATCGTGTCGGCGATCATTCCAACCTTTGCGCGCAAGCGTCTGTTTGGCTATGCCTCCATGGTGTATGCCACGGGAGCCATTGCGCTGCTCTCGTTTCTGGTATGGGCGCACCACATGTTCGTGGTGGGCTTGCCGTTGGCGGCAGAACTCTTCTTCATGTACACCACCATGCTGATCGCCGTGCCAACCGGCGTGAAGGTATTCAACTGGGTAACCACGCTATTTCGAGGCTCCATCAGCTTCGAGCCACCCATGCTGTTTGCACTGGCATTCGTGGTGCTGTTCACCATCGGTGGTTTTTCCGGGCTGATGCTGGCCATTGCACCGGCCGACTTTCAATACCATGACACGTACTTCGTGGTCGCTCATTTTCACTATGTGCTCGTGCCGGGGGCCATCTTTGCCATCATGGCAGGCGTGTACTACTGGCTGCCCAAATGGACCGGCCACTATCCCAACGAGCGTTTGGCTCAGTGCCATTTCTGGTGCTCGATCATTGGGGTCAACCTGACCTTTTTCCCCATGCATTTTGCCGGGCTGGCGGGCATGCCCAGACGGATTCCCGACTATGCGCTGCAGTTCGCCGACTTCAACCTGCTGTCCAGCATCGGCGCGTTCTTCTTCGGTTTCTCTCAACTGCTGTTCGTGCTGGTCGTCGTACTGTGTGTCAAGGGGGGTAAAAAAGCACCGGCCAAGGCTTGGGAAGGGGCTGAGGATCTGGAATGGAGTGTGCCTAGCCCGGCGCCACTGCATACCTTTGAGACGCCACCTGTCTTTCAACGCCATCAGGCACATGATTAGTCATGCGTAGTCGGGGGAGGGCTCCAAGATGGCCATCAGCAGTGCAGAGCAAACGGTAGCCGTTCGGCGTACGGTCATTCGCACCACGGCAGTGCTGGTGGGGATGTTTGCCTTCGCCTTTGCCTTGGTCCCGCTTTACGACGTTTTCTGCCGTATCACAGGGCTGAATGGCAAGGTGGATACGACCGCCCAGGCCATCGTTCACGAAGAGGTGGACACGTCGCGTTTCATCACGGTCCAGTTCATTACTCGTGGCAGCGCGGGGTTGCCCTGGCAGATGAGTGTTGCCACGCGCCAGATGCGTGTGCATCCCGGGCAAACTGCCGAGGTCGATTTCACGTTCACCAATAATAGCCAAGCCCAGAGCTGGGGGCGTGCCGTGCCTAGCGTATCGCCTTCCAACGCCACGACACACCTTCGCAAGGTCAGCTGTTTCTGCTTTCAAGAGCAGCAGCTGCAAGGCCAGGAACGGCTGACCATACCGCTGGTATTTCAACTCGCCCGGGATCTGCCAGCGGACATCAATACGATTACGCTGGTGTACACCCTCTATCCCGTTCATCACGTCGCACTGAGTGACCCTTATGACAATGCCTCAGGAGGCAGCATATGAGCAGCGGCAGCTATTACGTACCTGCGACCAGCCGATGGCCAGTATTGGGCTCGATTGCGTTGGGTGTGATGATGATCGGTGCCGGTATTCAACTGGTCTATGGCACCGGTATGCCAGTCTTGGCGGTTGGATTGGTGGCCGTGGTGGCGGTCATGGGTCTCTGGTTCCGAGATGTCGTGCATGAGTCGATGGGCGGTTTGTACGATGCCCAGATGGATCGCTCGTTTCGCTGGGGGATGGGGTGGTTCATTTTTTCGGAAGTGATGTTCTTTGCAGCTTTCTTCGGGGCGCTTTTCTACGTCCGAACGTTTGCGCTTCCGTGGTTGGGCGGTGAGGGTGCCAAAGGTGTATCGGCGCTGCTATGGCCTGGTTTCATTCCCGAGTGGCCGCTGTTGAACCCTCCTGATGCCGCCGTGTCAGGGCCCCATGGCGTGCTGAGCCCATGGCAGTTGCCGCTGGTGAATACGTTGCTGCTGGTCACATCGAGCATCACCCTGACGGTCGCTCATGAAGCGCTCAAGCTGGGTTATCGAGCAACATGTCGGAATTGGCTGGCGGCAACGGTCGGTCTGGGCATTTGCTTCATCGTCATTCAGGGGGTCGAGTACTACGAAGCCTACCACCATTACGGGATTACCCTGGAAGCCGGTATCTTTGGCGCGACTTTTTTCATTCTCACGGGCTTTCATGGTCTACACGTGATCATTGGCACACTGATTCTGGCCACCATGCTGGTCAGAATCATCAAGGGACATTTCGCCAATGAGCAGCATTTTGGTTTCGAAGCTTCGTGCTGGTATTGGCATTTTGTCGATGTGGTGTGGGTAGGGCTGTTCATCTTTGTCTATGTGCTTTAATGCGTCAGCCCAGTTCGCCGGACCAGAAGCCAAAAATGAGCAATGCCATGAGCAGACAGCCCAGGCCGACACGCCACTTCAGCGAGGTCAGAAGGCGCCGTGAAGCGCCGTGGTCTCGCAATAAAAAACCAGCACCTGCGGCGAGGCTGGCCACCATGCCTATGAATACCAATGCGATCAGTAGCTTGAGTGCCATGCGTCGACGCTCCCGTGTTACCTTGCGGTTATGTGTATGGGGTTGTTTTTGGACCGTGGTGGTCGTTGCTGGTGTGCTGTTAGGACTATGGCAGTGGGAGCGTGCTGCTGACAAGCAGCGATCGCTTGACCAGCGTGCCGCAGCCCCCTCCCTGGTGTCACCGGTCAGTGAGCCAGTCGAGGGCGCAACGTTGCGCCTGCAGGGCGAATATCTGGCGGCGAACACGCTCTATCTCGATAACCGTATCCTCAATGGCCGCCTGGGCGTTGCCGTGCTGACCCCCTTGCGTGACGAGCATGGTCAGCTCTGGCTGATTCAACGTGGGTTCATGGAAACCGGCAGCAGCCGAGAGCCACCGGTTTCGGCGACACCAGCAGGCCTGGTGCAGGTCATCGGCGAGTGGCAGGTGGCGCATTCGGATGGTCTCGTCTATGGCAATAATCTGGAAGGGGTGAGGCTGCAACGGCTCGACCTGGCTCCCTGGACGTCCGCACTTGGCGAGTTCCGTTTTGCCGGATGGGTGCATGCTCAGGAGGGCGATGGTGTCTTGTCCCCCTGGTGGGAAGCCAATGTCGTGCCACCGGCTCGCCATCAGGCTTATGCGTTTCAGTGGTGGGGCCTGGCGTTGGCGGCTCTGGCGGTAATGCTGATCGGGGGCCACCGCCTCATGAATGACCCTCGGGTCGCGAGAATCAGGAGTTAACCCGATGTCCTCCAGCGCAAAGCGTTTTCCTCGTCTTATCCTGATGTTACTGTTCGTTGCGTTTGCCGCGCCAGTGGTGATCGCATGGGTCATGGTGACATGGCGCATCGGTATACCTTCCCATTACACCGCTCATGGCGATGTTTCCGTGACTGCGCCACCACTGGAGGAGTGGCCACTAACGTCTAGACTTGAGCCTGGTGAGCAGTGGATGCTGGTGTTCGAGTGCGTGGAGCCCTGTGAAGCAAGACAGGATGAACTGTGGCGTTTGCACCGCGCGCTCGGACGGGAGGCAGGGCGCTTGCAACGCATCAGGATCGGCGGCGACTTGCAGATATTGCCTGGGGAGGCGGCTACGACATGGCACACCTTGCCCACTTGGCGTGGTGAGCAACGAGTCTGGGTGCTGGACCCCGCAGGCCGCCCAGCGCTGGCCTATCACACAACGGCCACTGCGTCAGACATGCTCAAAGATATCAGGCACTTGTTCAAAGTGAATGCTCTGTAATTTTCTCCCGGCGACTGAACAGCCGTAAGGACACGTGATGATTCATTCCGATAAGCACCGTTTGCGCCTGCTGGTAGCGTTGAGCCTGTCAGGCACGCTATTGACGATGCTGGTCATTCTGGTGGGGGCTTGGACTCGCTTGGTGGATGCTGGGCTAGGGTGCCCCGATTGGCCTGGTTGCTATGGGCGATTGCTGGTGCCTGATAGCGAGCATGCGGCACTGCGTCATCCGGATGTGCCGCTCGACCCGTTCAAGGCCTGGGTCGAGATGGGGCACCGCTATGTCGCCAGTTTTCTCGGGCTGCTGGTGATCGGAACGCTGCTTCTGGGGTGGCCATTGAGGCGCCGAGAAGGCTACCCGTGGAAGGTAAGCGTCGCGCTACTGGCAGTGATCCTCATCCAAGGCGCGTTTGGCGCATTTACCGTGACCTTGAAGCTCTGGCCACAGGTGGTCACGCTGCACTTGTTGGGCGGGCTGAGTGTGTTGATGCTGTTTTTCTGGCTTCATCTGCGTATCCGGCGGTCGGCAAAAGGGGTGTTGGCGTCTCCCCGAAAGCCAAGCCTGCTTTGGCTGCTGGCTGGGGCGGCGCTGGTGCTGCAATTGGCACTGGGGGGCTGGGTAACGAGCAATTATGCCGGCATTGCGTGCCAAGGGTTTCCCACCTGCAACACCCAGTGGTGGCCTGAAATGGATTTGAGCGAAGGGTTTCATCTGACCCAGACCGTGGGCCCCAATTATTTGCATGGTCAACTGCATGCCGATGCGCGCACTGCCATTCACGTGGTACACCGTTTAGGTGCGTTGCTGCTGGGTATCGTGCTGTTGGCGCTCTGGTGGCGCTATCGCCGCCAGAGTGAGGTCGTGGGTGCCTTGTCCATGGTCGTGTTGCTGTATGTATTACAGGCAGGGTTGGGTGTTGCCAATGTGTTGCTTTGGCTGCCGTTGTGGCTGGCGTTGCTGCATACCGCTGGCGCAGTGCTGTTGTGCCTGGGGCTGGGGTGGGCCTGGTGGCGCTACCGTTACACGCCTGAGGGATCATACGCAGAGCAGGTTCTCGATGGCCAGCCGTCATACGCGCAAGCCCGGTAATCCAATGATTGACCTTGAAAACAATAACAATCCATCAGGTGATCACTATGCGATACGCAACACTGGATAGCACCTTGCCCGCCGTGCGCTGGGGAGTATTGAAAGAGCTGGTGTTACTGTGCAAGCTCAACGTGGTAGTCGTCATGTTGGTATGTACGGCCGTAGGCATGGCGCTATCGACACCAGGGGTGCCGCCACTGAAAGCGGTCATCTACGGCCTTCTGGGGGTCGGGTTGGCCTCCAGTGGGGCCGCCGCGTTCAACCATATCATCGACCGCCATCTGGATGCTGTGATGACGCGTACGTCAAGGCGGCCGTTGGCGGCACACCGCTTGCCTGTCTGGGTGGCCGTGCTATGGGCCGTGGGGCTCTCGGTGGCGGGCATTGGACTGCTTGCCTGGCAGGTGAATACGCTAGTGGCTGCGCTGACGCTGGCATCCTTGGTGGGTTACGCCGTGCTTTATACCGCGTACCTCAAGCGTGCCACGCCGCAAAATATCGTCATTGGTGGTGTGGCAGGGGCCTCGCCGCCGCTGCTTGGGTGGGTCGCCGTGACGGGCAGCGTATCAGCAGAGCCCTTGCTGCTGATGTTGATCATCTTCGTATGGACACCGCCGCATTTCTGGTCGTTGGCTATCCACAAGCGTGACGATTACGCCCGAGCCGGCATCCCCATGTTGCCCGTGACGCATGGCGTCGTGTTTACGCAACTGCAGATCTGGCTCTACAGCTGGTTGACGGTTGCCGCATCACTTTTGCCGGTTGTCGTCGGGATGAGTGGCTGGGTCTATCTTGTGATTGCCGTAGCGCTCAATGCGCGGTTCATTTATTGGAGCTGGCGCGTATGGAAAGGGGATGACCAAGAAGCGCCGCTGCTTGCCTTCTGGTTTTCCATTCGTTACCTGCTGGGACTGTTTGGCGCGCTCTTGTTGGACCATTATACTTTTCTGCTGCCCTCGGCCCTTGGGTAGCGAGGACGAGCAAATGACAAAATTGGTCTACGCTGTAGAAAACGGTGTACAATTTTCGTTAAACTATTTCACGGCTGAATGAAGAGGTTTCATGAGCTCTACCGTTGCACTACTGTTGCTGGCTGTCGCGTTGATGGTGATTGCCGGGCTTGGGGGCTATGCGTATTCCCTGCGCAAGGAGGTAAAGCGTCGGGAAGCTTTTCGTATCGAGGAAGAGCAGCGTGCTCAGCAGAACAGCCTTGAAAATCTGGATTACGTCGTAAGCGCGCTGGTGCAGGAGCAGGTGGATATCACCGAAGGCTCTTGGCGGTGTAAGGTGCTGCTGGAAATCGTTGATCCTAGTCTTGCAGAAAGGCCAGAATTTCAAGCATTTGCCGAAGTCTACAACCGGACGCGGCATCTCAAGACCCATTCTGCTCGCAAGCAATTGACGCCCCGAGAGCGGATGCGTGAAGACAAGGAACGGCTCGAAGTGGAAGCTGAAATGCGACCTGCGGTGCTTGCCGCTGCCGCTGCTGTGATCCAGTGGCGAGCCAAAGGTTCCAAGGCGTTACACTGATTTTTAGTGTCATTGGTGTCAGCTTTGCTATGCTAAACACGTTGGTATTGGCAAGAAGTTGATATCACGGCATTGTTGCCTTCTAACGCTGAAACGTTAATGATAGGCACCTCGTTCGATTTCATGATGCGCTCCGGCGCCCATCCTGAAGAAGAACAGCGAAAAATGGATGCTCTCGCTAAAAGAAGCATTAGATAGATTTGGTCACAGACCATATCAGCATTGGATCAAGAAGGAGTCTTGCATGAAAAAATCAACAACTGGCTTGCTAATCGGTTCTGCCCTCGTAGTAGGCCTCTCTGGCTGCGCCAGCTCTGCCTCTCAGTCTTCTGGTCAGGCGAGTGCAAGCAGTGACCGTAGCTGGTACCAGCATCCCGCCGTATGTGGACTTGCTGGCGGCCTGATCGGTGGCAGCATTGGCTACGCGACTAGCGGCAGCTCTGACGAAGAGAGCGGCGCTGCCACTGGCTTCGCAGCTGGCGCTGCCATCGGTGGTCTGCTGTGTGCCGACCACACCCCTGAGCCGGTTGCACCGCAGTGCCCGAGCTATGGTGAAGTGCCTGCAGGCGTGGCAGTTGACGCTGAAGGCTGCCCGCTGGACTCAGACGGTGACGGCGTGCCGGATTACCGTGACCAGTGCCCGGGTACCCCAGCTGGTGTGGCAGTAGACGCCAATGGCTGTCCGCTGGACTCCGACGGTGACGGCGTGCCGGATTACCGTGACCAGTGCCCTGATACCCCCGCGGGTGTTGCCGTGAACGCGCTGGGTTGCCCGGAAAGCCTGGTACTGCGTGATGTCAACTTCGAGTTCGACTCCGCACAGCTGACTGCCAATGCACAGCAAGTGTTGAACGGTGTTGCCGAGCGTCTGGTCAACAACCCTGACGTACGTGTCAGCATCGAAGGCCACACCGACTCACGTGGTGCTGCCGAGTACAACCAGAACCTGTCTCAGCGTCGTGCCGAGTCCGTGGCTGCCTACCTTGCCCAGCGTGGCGTAGAAGCTAACCGCATGCGTGCTGTAGGTTACGGCGAAGAGCGTCCTGTTGCGACCAACGACACTGACGAAGGTCGTGCGCAGAACCGTCGCGTAGAACTGGATGAGTGGAACTAATCTCTTGTCGGTATGATGCTCCTTGACAGGCCACATGTGTGGCGCTGAAAGAGAGTAAAAGAACGGGAGGCCATGGGCCTCCCGTTTTATTTTATGAAGTGCCAAAGTCTGTTAGGCTGTCGGCCGGTTTCGAGCCCGTTTTTCTACCGTTGATAGCGAAATGTGATCCCTGGTATGGATCACCACTGCGCTCAAGGAATATTTGAATGCCCATAGTGACACTGCCTGACGGCAGCCAGAGAACATTTGATAGCCCCCTTTCCATCATGCAGCTGGCAGAGTCCATTGGTCCTGGTTTAGCCAAGGCCTGCGTGGCGGGCAAGATCGATGGGGTGCTGGTGGACGCAGCGGATATCATCGAGCAGGATGCCGATGTTTCCATCATCACGGCGCGGGACGACGAGGGGTTGGAGATCATCCGCCATTCATGTGCCCACCTGATCGGCCATGCCGTGAAGCAGCTCTACCCCAGCGCCAAGATGGCGATTGGCCCGGTTATCGATGATGGTTTCTACTACGATATCGATTTTGGTCAATCCGTGACGCCAGAAGATCTGGAGGCGATCGAGAAGCGCATGCAGGCGCTGATCGACCAGGAGTACGACGTAATACGTGAATACGTCGATAGTGCCAAGGCCATGGCCACCTTCGAAGAGCGTGACGAGCCCTACAAACAGGAAATCGTCCGTGATATTCCGGAAGGTGCTGCGATTCGCCTGTATCATCATGAAGAGTACACGGACATGTGCCGGGGGCCGCACGTGCCGAATACCCGGCACCTGAAAGCCTTCAAGTTGACCAAGCTGGCGGGCGCTTACTGGCGCGGCGACGCTTCCAACCCGATGCTCACGCGTATTTACGGCACGGCTTGGGGCGATAAGAAACAGCTCAAGGCTTACTTGCAGCGCTTGGAGGAAGCCGAGAAGCGTGACCACCGTAAATTGGCGCGCAAGATGGACCTCTTCCACCTGCAGGAAGAAGCTCCCGGTATGGTTTTTTGGCATCCCAATGGCTGGACCATGTACCAGGCCTTGGAAGAGTACATGCGTAACGTACAGCGGGCGCATGGTTATCAGGAGATCAAGACACCCCAGGTGGTCGATCTCTCGCTGTGGAAAAAATCAGGCCACTGGGGTCACTACAGTGAGCTGATGTTCACCACCGAGTCCGAAAAGCGTGAGTACGCGGTCAAGCCGATGAACTGCCCTTGCCATGTGCAGGTGTTCAACCAGGGGCTGAAGAGCTACCGCGACCTGCCTTTGCGTCTGGCCGAGTTTGGCAGCTGCCATCGTAATGAACCCTCTGGTTCACTGCATGGTCTGATGCGGGTGCGTGGGTTTACCCAGGACGATGCGCACATCTTCTGTACCGAAAAGCAGATTCAGGCAGAGGCCGAAGCGTTCATTGCGCTGACGCTGCAAGTCTACAAAACGCTTGGATTCGACGAGGTAGAGCTCAAACTGTCCACGCGTCCTGAAGACTTCCTTGGCGAAGCAGAAATGTGGGATCGAGCCGAGCAGGGCCTGGAAGCTGCCTTGAATGCCACGGGACTTGCGTGGGAGTTGCAGCCAGGCGAAGGGGCGTTTTACGGTCCCAAGATCGAGTTTGCGCTGCGCGACTGCCTGAATCGAGTATGGCAGTGCGGTACCTTGCAGTTGGACTTCAATCTTCCGGGCCGCTTGGGTGCTCAGTACGTGGATGAAGACGGTGCGCGCAAGACGCCGGTCATGCTTCATCGTGCCATTCTGGGCTCTTTCGAACGTTTCCTGGGTATTTTGATTGAGCACTATGCCGGTGCTATGCCATTATGGTTGGCCCCGCAGCAAGCGGTGTTGATGACGATTACCGATGCACAGCGCGATTTTGCTCTGGAAGTAGAGCGTCGGCTGCAAAAAATTGGCTTGCGGGTCAAGGCGGACTTGAGGAACGAGAAGATCGGCTTTAAAATCCGTGAGCATACATTACAGAAAGTTCCCTATCTCCTGGTGGTAGGAGATAAGGAAGTAGAAGCTGACTCAGTGGCCGTGCGTACTCGCAGCGGCGAAAATCTCGGCACCATGACCATCGACGAATTCATCGAAAGGTTCAGTGAAGAGAGAGCAGCCCTGGCGACATCGTCAATTGCCTAAGGAGACAGAGCAATCAAGCGAAGCAATCAGCGCGGGCGTCCACAAGATAAACGCCCACCAATGAACGAGCGGATCACCGAAGAAGAAGTACGTTTAATCGATGCCGAAGGCGAGCAGTTGGGCGTAGTGCCCACCTCCGAGGCTCTTGAGCGTGCAGAAGCGGCAGGTCTGGATCTCGTGCAAATCTCGAATGCCGACCCCATCGTCTGCAAGATCATGGACTACGGCAAATTCGTTTTTGAGACCAAGAAGCAGAAAGCGGCTCAAAAGAAAAAGCAGAAGCAAATCCAGGTCAAGGAAGTCAAATTCCGTCCTGGCACCGACGAGGGCGATTATCAGGTCAAGCTTAAAAACCTGATTCGCTTCCTGGAAGGTGGTGACAAGGGTAAGGTCACATTGCGCTTCCGTGGTCGTGAAATGGCGCATCAGGACATCGGTCGCAAGCTGATGGAGCGGATCGCGGCAGACCTGGAAGAGATCGGAGCGGTGGAGTCTTTCCCGAAAATGGAAGGCCGCCAGATGATCATGATCCTTGCCCCGAAAAAGAAGTGATCCAACGGCGTTGTTAACGGGCCAGCGCATTTGCGCTGGTCGGCCCTGGGTTTTCTAAAAAATATCGAGCGGAGTTATCTCATGCCGAAAATCAAAAGCAACAGCGGCGCTGCCAAGCGCTTCAAAAAGACCGCTAACGGCTTCAAGCACAAGCAGTCTTTCCGTAGCCACATCTTGACCAAGAAGTCGACCAAGCGTAAGCGTCAGCTGCGTGGCATGAAGCAAGTGCATGCTTCCGACAAAGCGCTGATTCAGCGCATGCTGCCGAACCTGTAAGGTCGAATTTTCTTATCTGAGCACCGTCTCAGTCATAAAGTCAGGAGTGTGTTATGACCCGTGTTAAGCGTGGCGTAGTTGCCCGTCGTCGCCATAAAAAAGTTCTGAAGCAGGCTAAAGGTTACTACGGTGCCCGTTCGCGTGTTTTCCGCGTAGCCAAGCAGGCTGTCATCAAGGCCGGTCAGTATGCCTACCGTGACCGTCGCAACCGCAAGCGCCAATTCCGCGCTCTGTGGATTCAGCGTATCAACGCTGGTGCACGTATCAACGGCATGTCTTACAGCCGCTTCGTAGGTGGCCTGAAGAAAGCCGGTATTGAAATCGACCGTAAAGTATTGGCCGACCTGGCTGTACACGAGAAAGCCGCATTTGCTGCTATCGTGGAAAAAGCCAAGGCTGCCCAATAAGGCATTTTTCACTGGGCTAGCCCAGCGTGAAATGCCCGTGGTCATTTCAGTGTGACCCATGCAGGGGAAGAGCAGCCGCTCTTCCCCTGTTTTTTTGTCACCTTCAACATGCCTGCCATCCCCGTGGATGGAGCCGCTTAATTCGGAGTGAAATCGGATGGACCACCTTCCTACTCTGGTGTCTGAGGCCCGCGAAGCTATCCAGGCTGCGCAGAGTGTCTCGTCGCTGGATGAGTTGCGCGTACGTTACCTGGGCAAGAAAGGCGAAGTGACTGCCTTGCTGAAAGGGTTGGGTAAGCTATCGGCCGAAGAGCGACCTGCCGCAGGTGAGCAGATCAACCAGGCCAAGCAGACCCTGTCGGCGGAAATCGATAGCAAGCGCCAGCAGCTGGAAAATGCCGCCCTGGATGCGCGCCTGGCAGCAGAGCGGATCGATGTCACTCTGCCAGGGCGTGGGCAAGCCAGCGGAGGGCTGCACCCCGTGACGCGAACGCTGGAGCGTATCGAGGGGCTGTTTACCAGAATTGGCTACGATGTTGCGGTAGGGCCTGAAATCGAAGACGACTACCATAATTTCGAAGCACTCAACATTCCTGCCCATCATCCTGCGCGCGGCATGGCGGATACGTTTTACTTCGATGCGACGCGGTTGCTGCGTACCCATACCTCGCCGGTGCAAGTGCGTACCATGAAAAGTAGTGAGCCGCCCATCCGGATCGTTTGTCCGGGGCGCGTTTATCGTAGCGATTCTGACCTGACCCACACGCCCATGTTCCACCAGGTAGAAGGGCTGCTGGTGGATGAGGGCGTCAGTTTTGCCGACTTGAAAGGCACTATCGAAGACTTCCTGCAGGCGTTTTTCGAGCGTGACGACTTGTCAGTTCGCTTTCGTCCTTCCTACTTCCCGTTCACCGAACCCTCGGCGGAAGTCGATATTCAGTGCGTGATGTGCAGCGGTGAAGGGTGTCGTGTCTGTTCTCACAGTGGCTGGCTGGAAGTCATGGGTTGCGGCATGGTGCACCCTGAGGTGTTTCGTCATTCGGGGATCGATACCGAGCGCTATACCGGGTTTGCATTTGGCATGGGCGCCGAGCGTCTGGCCATGTTGCGCTATGGGGTCAATGATCTACGCCTATTTTTCGAGAACGATTTGCGCTTCCTGCGCCAATTCACCTGATACTGCTGCTTACGACGGGAAAAATTATGAAGTTTTCAGAACAGTGGCTGCGTGAATGGGTTGCTCCGCAGTTGGATGCGCAAGCCATTGCCGATCAGATCACCATGGCAGGGCTCGAAGTCGACGCGGTCGAGGCCGTTGCTGCAGCTTTCAGTGGTGTCGTCGTTGCCGAAGTGTTGAGTAAAGAGAAACACCCGGATGCCGACAAGCTCAATGTGTGCACCGTGGATGACGGTACCGGCGCGCCCGTCCAGGTGGTGTGTGGTGCCGCCAACGTGGCAGTCGGTCAGAAAATTCCTTTTGCCCAGGTGGGCGGAGTGCTGCCGGGCGACTTCAAGATCAAGAAAGCCAAGCTGCGTGGTGTCGAATCCAATGGCATGATCTGCTCGGCATCCGAGCTGGGTTTGGAGGAGGAAACCTCGCCAGGCATTCTGGTACTCTCCGAGGCAGCTCCGGTCGGCGTCAGCTTCCGCGAGTACATGCAGTTGGACGACATGACCATCGAGGTCGATCTGACGCCTAACCGCGGTGATTGCCTGAGCATCAAAGGGTTGGCGCGCGAAGTGGGCGTGCTGAACAGACTGCCTGTCAGCGGCCCGCAGATTACGCCGGTGCCCGCCACGATCGACGATACTTTCCCTGTGCGCGTGGACGCCGCAGAGCAGTGCCCCCGCTATCTGGGTCGTGTCATCAAGGGTGTCGACGTACAAGTGGAAACGCCGCTATGGATGGTGGAGCGGCTGCGCCGCAGTGGCGTGCGCTCGATCGACCCGGTCGTCGATGTCACCAACTACGTCATGCTCGAGCTGGGTCAGCCGCTGCATGCCTTTGACCGCGACAACCTTCACGGCAGTATTTGTGTGCGCATGGCGCAGTCGTCAGAGCGACTGACCTTGCTGGACGGCCAGGACGTAGCGCTTCGTCAGGATACGCTGTTGATTACTGATGAGCGTGGGCCCCTGGCCATGGCTGGTGTCATGGGAGGGGAAAACTCTGGCGTCAGCGAGAAAACGCACACCATTTTCCTGGAGTCTGCATTTTTCGCGCCGCTAGCGATTGCGGGCAAGGCTCGCTCTTATGGCCTTCATACGGATGCCTCGCACCGCTACGAGCGTGGGGTGGACCCTGAGTTGGCCAGTAGCGCGATCGAACGGGCGACCCAATTGCTGCTGGAGATCTGTGGTGGTCAGGCTGGGCCGGTTACGGAAGCTGTTCACCAGCAGGCAATACCTGCACCGAAGACCATCATGCTGCGTGAAGCACGACTCGAAGCAGCGCTTTCCAAGCAGCTGCCAGGTGATGAGGTGAGCGATATCCTCGAGCGTCTGGGGCTGCAAGTGGAGCGCTTGGCGGAGGGTTGGAAGGTCAAGGCAGCCAGCTGGCGTTTCGACATTGCCATCGAAGAGGACCTCATCGAAGAGGTCGCCCGTGTGCATGGTTACAACAATCTGCCCGTCCGCCGACCAGCCGCTCGCCTGGCGCTGCGTCCTGCCAACGAGTCGACCCTGACGCTGGCGCGTCTGCGTAACCAGCTGGTGGCTCGTGGTTACCAGGAAGCGGTGACGTATAGCTTCGTGGCGCCAGACCTTCAGGCGGCACTGCTGCCCGACGCCGTATCACCCGTATTGGCCAACCCGATTTCGGCGGATCTGTCCGTCATGCGAGCCAGTCTGTTTCCGGGGCTGGTGAGGGCGCTGGAGCACAACCTCAATCGCCAGCAGTCGCGCGTTCGTCTCTTCGAGACGGGCCTGGTGTTCAATGGCCCGCTGGACGATCTTTCTCAAGTACCCATGATGGGGGCGCTGGTGTGCGGAGGTCGTGAAGCAGAAGGCTGGAGTGGCGGTAAGGCAGCCGTCGATTTCTATGATCTCAAGGGCGACCTTGAGAGTGTGCTGGCACTGGGGGGGGCTGCAGAAGATTGGCGCTTCGAACCTGGCGAGCACTCGGCTTTGCATCCGGGGCAGACGGCCAAGGTGCTGCATAAAGGGAAGCCGGTTGGCTGGATTGGAACGCTGCATCCTCAGGTGCGTGCCAAATTGGGCCTGAAAGTGGATGCCGTGCTGTTCGAAGTGCGACTGGATGCTCTGAGTCAAGGAGCAGTTCCCGCCTTTGAACCACTTTCCCGCTATCCAGAAGTGCGCCGCGATCTGGCGTTCACGGTCAAGGAAGAGACGCCAGTGCAGGCGCTGCTCGACTGTGCGAAGTCTCAGGCGGGAGAAAGCTTGAAAGACATCAAGCTGTTTGATGTCTATGCTGGTAAGGGCGTTGCCGAAGGTCACAAGAGCATTGCGCTGGGCTTGACCTGGCAACACGCATCGCGCACGCTAAATGATGAAGAAATCAACCAGTTGGTTGATGCCATTGTGACTACCGTGCGTACCGAGCTGAACGCTGATCTGCGCGGTTGATGACGCCATGCCATGACATGACGCTTACCACGATCCTGGCAGTGCGTTTGCTACACCGTTTGCTACATGGAGGAGCCTTATGGGTGCGTTGACCAAAGCAGAGCTAGCAGAGCATTTACATAGCGAGCTGGCGCTGTCAAAACGAGAAGCAAAAGCGATGGTCGAAGCTTTTTTCGAAGAGATTCGCGCTTGCTTACGTGAAAACGAGCAAGTGAAGCTGTCAGGATTTGGTAATTTCGACCTGCGCGACAAGCGTGAGCGTCCAGGGCGCAACCCCAAGACCGGAGAGGAAATTCCGATTTCGGCGCGCCGAGTAGTGACCTTCAGGCCTGGTCAGAAGCTCAAGCAGCAGGTAGAGCGGTATGCGAGCGAAAGTGGTCTTGGCAAGCCGGATTAGCCTTGACCACCCATGTCGAAAAGGAGTGCTGGAAAGCACTCCTTTTTTTATGGCTGAAAGATTAGAAAGGCTACAGGCCTCTCCCTTCGATCAACCAGGTGATGATGACTTTGATGATGTAACCCATCATGCCTGCGCCGAGTACGACGAACAGCATGATCGTGCCGAATTTGCCTGCATTCGACTTTTTGGCCAAATCCCAAATGATGAAGCACATGAACACGATCAAGCCGCCGATCATGATAGGGGTGATCCATGTCTCAAAGGCTTGCTGCATAAGCGCTCCTGCAGATAGAAGATGTAAGAGTAGAAGGAAGAAGGGCGTGCGCAACGTGCGCGGCTTTTGCCAGTCGTGTTAATATTTGACCAAATTCATCAGGTATTTGTCGACTGAACATTGTGAACTGGGAGTAAGCAATGCCAAAGATGACGATTGTGGTGGGCACCATGTATGGCGGTGCCCTTGACGTAGCCGAGCAGGTCAAGCCGCTGTTCGAGAAGGCGGGATATGCCGTAGTGGTGTCTGAACAGCCAACGTTGACAGACGTGAGTGGAGATAATGACCTGACGCTGTTTTGCTTGTCGACCACCGGTAGTGGCGACTTTCCTGGCAATATCGTACCGTTCGTGCGCAGCCTGAAAGACCAGTCACCTTCGCTCACCGGTCTTCGTTACGGACTGATCGCGCTCGGCGACAGCTCCTATGGCGATACGTTCTGCGGTGCCGGCCGTGCACTGGACGAGCTGCTGACATCGTTGGGTGCTCAGCGTCTCGGGGAACGGTTGGAAGTCGATGCCATGGAGACCTTCATGGCCGATGATGCTGCAGTGCCGTGGGTGGAAGAGTGGATCGTGGCTCAGCAGTTGAAGGTGGCGTAACCATGCAGTCAGCGGCTCACTCTCCTGAACGGGTAAGCATTGCCATTGGCCTGTGCGTGGTCATGTTGTCTGCTTTGCCGCGCTATCTGGCGGGCGGGCATGAGACTCGTCAAACGCTGATCGTCATGGCCCTGGTGCTGGTGGCAGGGGCGGCTGCGGTGCAGTGGAAGATGCTTCCCGTCGAGGCTCGTCAGCGGTTGCCAGCGCTGCTCAAGCGCCTTAGTGTCATGATGTTGTTGGGCGCCATCATCATGGGTGGTTGGCATGCGCTGTTCACGGCGTGGATCAGTTGGCAGGAATTCATCTCCCACGCGGCCACCTGTGGGCTACTGTTGCATGCCGTCACACTTTGGTGGCGTTCGCGCGCTTGAAGTCGTGCAAGCATTGGAATGCGCCTGTTTTTGATGCCCGAACCCTTGAAATTGGGGGGCTAGCCCCCATCTTGCGAGCATGGCGCTTGCCTCCTTGCGTCAGGGTTCTTAAAATCGCCCTCTTGAATCAATTTTACGTAATCAACCCAACGCCCAGCCGCTAGAGGACAATTCATGCAAGTTTCCGTCGAGACGACCTCCCAGATCGAACGCCGTATCACTATTCAAGTGCCGGCAGCAGAAATCGATGGGGCCGTCAGCGCTCGCTTGAAAGAGACTGCGAAAAACGTTCGCCTGAACGGTTTTCGCCAAGGCCGGGTGCCGATGGCCGTTGTTAACCAGCGTTACGGCGACAGCGTGCGCAATGAAGTGGTTGGCGAAGTCATGCGCGAGCGTTACGTGCGCGCCATCACCGAAGAAGGCCTCAATCCTGCTGGCTTCCCGCAGATCGAGCCCAAGGTAAACCAGGCGGGCAAAGATCTCGAGTTCGTCGCGATCATGGAAATCTACCCGCAGGTCGAGCTGGCCTCCATCGAAGGTACTGAAGTAGAGCGTCCGGTCGTCGCCGTCAATGATGCCGATGTCGACGAGATGATCGATACCCTGCGCAAGCAAAACGCTGCCTGGGAAGAAGTCGACGCCGCTGCTGCCTCTGGCGATCAGGTCACCATCGATTTTCAGGGCTTCCTGGGCGATGAGCCTTTCGAAGGCGGCAGTGCTGAAGGCCACGCGTTGGTCATCGGATCGAACAGCTTCATTCCTGGTTTCGAAGATCAGCTGATCGGTGCCAAGGCGGGTGAAGAGAAAACGATTTCCGTCACCTTCCCGGCAGATTACCAGGCCGAGCATCTGGCAGGTCAGGAAGCGACTTTCAAGGTCACTGTCCACAAGGTCAGCAGCCAGAAGCTGCCGGAAGTGGATGCGGCGTTCATCGAGCGTTTTGGCGTTGAAGGCGGCGACGAAAACCAGTTCCGCGCTGAAATCAAGAAGAACATGACCCGTGAAGCGGCACAAGCCGTGGATAACCGTGTCAAGCAGCAGGTGCTGGATGCGCTGAAGAAAGCCAACGACATCCCCGTGCCGAGCGCGCTGGTGCAGCAGGAAACCGACGCCATGAAGCGTCAGGCAGCTCAGCAATTCGGTCTGGGTGAAGACTTCGACGTCAGCCAACTGCCCAATGAGCTGTTTGCCGACCAGGCCAAGAGCCGCGTGCAGGTAGGCTTGCTGCTGGCGGAAGTCATCAAATCCAACGAGCTGGATGCCGATGATGCCGCCATCAAGGCGAAGGTGGAAGAGCTGGCTGAGCAGTATCAAGACCCCTCGGAAGTCGTCGAGTACTACATGGGTAACGAGCAGCTCAAAACCCAGGTGAAGTCTGCCATCCTCGAAGAGAAGGCGGTCGAGAAACTGCTGGAGCAAACGAACGTCAAAGACGTTGAAATGTCTTATCAGCAGGCACTGGCAGCCGCCCAGCAGCAGGCTGAGCAAGATGAGACCGCTGAAGAAAGCGAGCAGGCGAGCGCCTGATCTCATCGAGTCGCGCACCTGTTCTCAGGTGCGCTTTTCCCTTACCGGACGCAAGGAATCACCCGAATGAGTGAGTTTGATATTCAAAACGCCGGCGGTTTAGTGCCCATGGTGGTGGAGCAAAGCGCCAAAGGGGAAAGAGCCTACGACATCTACTCGCGCCTGTTGAAAGAGCGCGTCATTTTTCTGGTGGGTCCTGTGGAAGACTACATGGCCAACCTGGTGGTCGCTCAGCTGCTGTTTCTGGAGTCTGAGAACCCCGACAAAGATATTCATCTGTACATCAATTCGCCTGGCGGTTCGGTCACGGCTGGCATGTCGATTTATGACACCATGCAGTTCATCAAGCCGGACGTCTCCACGGTGTGTATTGGTCAAGCGGCCAGCATGGGCGCCTTGCTGCTGACGGCGGGTGCTGCTGGCAAGCGCTACTGTCTGCCCAATTCGCGCGTCATGATCCACCAGCCGTTGGGCGGTTATCAGGGTCAGGCGTCGGATATCGAGATTCATACCCGTGAAATTCTCGGTATTCGTGAGAAGCTGAACCAGATTCTGGCCCATCATACGGGTCAAGATATCGAAACGGTGGCCCGTGATACCGACCGTGATAACTTCATGAGCGCCAATAAAGCAAAAGAGTATGGCTTGATTGACGCAGTGCTGGATAAGCGTCCTACATCCTGATAGCGTAGTAGGATTCTGCTTTTCTAAGAGCTTTTCAGGCGGCTCTGGCCGCCTTAGTGACAGAGGTACGCGAATGGCCGACGGCAAAGGCAAGGACGAAGGTGGCAAGCTGCTGTACTGCTCGTTTTGCGGTAAAAACCAGAACGAAGTACGCAAGCTGATTGCTGGCCCGTCCGTTTATATCTGCGATGAGTGTGTCGACTTGTGTAATGACATCATTCGCGAGGAAGTTCTCGAAGCCGATGCCGAGAGCGATGAGGAGCGTTTACCCACGCCCCGCGAAATACGTCATACATTGGACGATTACGTCATCGGGCAAGACCGCGCCAAGATGGTGCTGTCCGTAGCGGTATACAACCACTACAAGCGTCTCAAATCAGAGGTGCGCGAAGGCGACGTGGAGCTGGGTAAATCCAACATTCTCCTGATTGGTCCTACCGGTAGCGGCAAAACGCTGCTGGCGGAAACCATGGCGCGGCTATTGAATGTACCCTTCACGATTGCAGACGCCACTACGCTGACAGAAGCGGGCTATGTGGGTGAGGATGTCGAAAACATCATCCAGAAACTGCTTCAGAAGTGTGATTACGATGTAGAGAAAGCCGAGCGTGGCATTGTCTATATCGATGAGATCGACAAGATTTCTCGCAAGTCGGATAACCCCTCGATTACTCGTGATGTATCGGGTGAGGGTGTTCAGCAGGCGCTGCTCAAGCTCATCGAAGGAACGACGGCGTCCGTGCCTCCCCAAGGTGGGCGCAAGCATCCCCAGCAGGAGTTCGTACAGGTCAATACGGCCAACATCCTGTTCATCGTTGGTGGTGCTTTTGCCGGACTGGACAAAGTCATCCGTGATCGCGCTGAAAAAGGTGGTATCGGTTTCAATGCCAGCGTGAAAAGCAAGGAGTCCAGTCGGGGCGTGGGTGAGCTGTTGGCCGACGTCGAGCCCGAGGATCTGGTGAAATTTGGCCTGATTCCCGAGTTCGTGGGTCGTTTGCCTGTCATCGCCACGTTGACCGAGCTCACCGAAGATGCCTTGGTGCAGATTCTCACGGAGCCCAAGAACTCGCTGGTCAAGCAGTACGCCAAGCTGTTCGAGATGGAAGACGTGGAGCTGGAGTTCAGGGATGAGGCACTGCGTGCCGTGGCTGCCAAAGCCATGGAGCGCAAGACCGGAGCTCGTGGTTTGCGCTCGATTCTGGAGTCCGTGCTGCTGGATACCATGTACGAAATCCCTTCATTGGAAGGCGTCAGCAAAGTGGTCATCGAAGGTTCGGTGATTGCCGGCGAAAGCGAGCCACTGCTGATCTACTCCCAGCAAGAGGCTGCCCGCGTTGACGGCACCGATGGTTAACCGCCCGGGTTTCCGCGCGGTCTCATGACCACCGCATGCGCCAATCCAAGGGGTCGCCTAGGCGGCCCCTTGTTGTTCATACGTCTTGTATCATGAGCTGCTTGGCAAAGTATCCGGCTTGAATGCCGTTCAAGTACTCATCCGAAATTGAGGAACGTCTGCGATGCAGCAGAACGCCGATCAGACACAATGTCTACCCCTGTTGCCGCTGCGGGATGTGGTCGTGTACCCGCAGATGGTCATTCCGCTTTTCGTGGGTCGCGAAAAATCCATTCAAGCGCTTGAAGCCGCGATGGAAGCGGACAAACGTGTATTGCTGGTGGCTCAGCGTGAAGCGTCTCAAGATGAGCCGGACAATACGGATTTGTATGCCATGGGCACCGTGGCAGACATCATGCAGCTACTCAAATTGCCTGATGGCACGGTGAAAGTGCTGATCGAAGGCAGCTTTCGTGCGGATGTCGTCCGTATCGAGGAGAACGAGGCCGGTTACACCCAGGCCCATCTTCTGCCCCGCGACAGTGAGCCTCTGACCAGTCGTGAGCAGGAGGCGCTGGTGCGCGTGCTGCTCAATCAGTTCGAGCAATACGTCAAACTGTCGAAAAAAGTGCCCAATGAAGTGCTCAACTCTCTGTCGGGTATAGAAGATCCCAGCCGTTTGGTAGACACCATCTGTGCGCACTTGTCATTGAAGATCGGTGACAAGCAGGATCTGCTCGAAATGGACCGCGTGCGTGATCGTATCGAGCACCTGATGGCGCTGATCGAATCAGAAATCGACTTGCTGCAGGTCGAAAAGCGCATCCGCTCCCGGGTCAAGGAGCAGATGGAAAAGACCCAGCGCGAGTACTACCTGAACGAGCAGATGAAGGCCATCCAGAAAGAGATGGGTGAGCTGGACAATGTGCCCAATGAGGCCGAGAAGTATGAGCGTGCCATTCAAGAATCGGGTATGCCGAAAGAAGCCTCCGACAAGGCAACCCAGGAGCTGAACAAGCTCAAGATGATGTCGTCGAATTCTGCCGAGGCTACCGTGGTGCGCTCCTACCTGGACTGGCTGATTGCCGTGCCCTGGAAAAAGCGCACTCGTATCAAGCATGACCTGGTCAAAGCGCAAGAAGTGCTCGATCAAGACCATTATGGTCTGGAAGAGGTCAAGGCGCGCATTCTCGAATATCTTGCGGTGCAAAAGCGCGTTCGCAAGATGCGTGGTCCGGTACTGTGTCTGGTTGGCCCACCTGGCGTTGGCAAGACCTCTCTGGGGCAGTCCATCGCCAAGGCGACCAACCGCAAGTACGTGCGTCTGGCGCTGGGCGGCGTGAGGGACGAGTCCGAGATTCGCGGCCATCGCCGGACATACATTGGCTCTCTGCCTGGCAAGTTGATGCAGCGCATGAGCCGGGCAGGGGTCAAAAACCCGCTGTTCCTGCTGGACGAAGTAGACAAACTGGGCATGGACCATCGCGGTGATCCGGCCTCAGCGCTGCTGGAAGTGCTGGACCCAGAGCAGAACAACAGCTTCAGCGATCACTATCTGGAGCTGGACTACGATCTTTCCGAGACGTTGTTCATCTGTACGGCCAACTCGATGAACATTCCCGGGCCACTGCTGGATCGTATGGAAATCATTCGTCTGCCGGGCTACACGGAAGACGAGAAGCTGGCCATTGCCAAACGCTACCTGCTGCCCAAACAGTTGGAGGCCAATGGCCTGAAAGACGAAGAGCTGGCGTTGGAAGACGATGCCTTGCTAGAGCTGGTGCGCTACTACACCCGCGAGGCGGGAGTGCGCGAGCTGGAGCGCCAGATCGCCAAGGTGTGCCGTAAAGTGCTGCGCGAAAGGCTGGAAGCGGAGCGTACTTCGGGCACCAAAGCCGGGAGCCAGCTGCAGGCGAAACAGGTACTCCTGGCCGACGATATCGAGACCTACGCTGGCGTGCGTCGCTACAGCTACGGTCTGGCCGAACAAGAGGACCAGGTAGGGCGCGTGACGGGGCTTGCCTGGACCTCGGTAGGCGGTGAGCTGCTCAATATCGAGTCCGTCGTGACGCCTGGCAAAGGGCGTCTGCACAAGACCGGTTCACTGGGCGACGTCATGAAAGAGTCGGTCAGTGCGGCACAGACCGTGGTCAAATCACGGGCCGTTGCTTATGGTATCGATCCTCAGCGCTTTGAGAATGAAGATCTGCATATCCATGTGCCCGAAGGCGCGACGCCCAAGGACGGACCTAGTGCGGGTATCGCCATGGTCACTGCCATCGTGTCGGCCTATTCACTGCGTCCGGTTCGCTGTGACGTGGCCATGACCGGAGAGGTCAATCTTCGCGGTGAGGTACTGCCCATCGGGGGATTGAAGGAGAAATTGCTGGCAGCTCGCCGCGGTGGTATAAAGATCGTCCTGATCCCTGAGGAAAATCGCCGAGATCTCAAGGAAGTGCCGGATAATATCAAAGGAGCACTTGATATTCGTCCCGTACGATGGATAGATGACGTATTGGCCGTTGCGTTAGCCGAATCGGTGGACGACAAGGCCGCGTTGAAAGCAGCGGATAAGTCGTTCAGTACCAATGCTGTTGCAAGCACCCATTAAGTGTTAAAGCAGTCCTGCTTTAATTTTGCTTAATAAATTTGCCCAATGCCTTGAGCGACGGGCATTTCACGGCACGGTTGCTTGACAGGTGTTTCAAGGCATTGCTATAAAACGCAGCTATGCTTTGAGGTTGTTGCACTCGGTGACCGTGCCGTTCAGAGCCATTTTTTTGAAACAGTCAAGGGGTGAAGTGTGAATAAGTCCGAGCTGATTGAAGCTATTGCCGCATCTGCTGATATTCCGAAAGCAGCGGCAACCCGCGCATTGGATGCCATGGTGGAGTCTGTCACCGATAGCCTCAAAAAAGGCGAAAGCGTTTCTTTAGTAGGTTTTGGTACTTTCGCCATCAAAGAACGTGCCGCCCGTACGGGTCGCAACCCTCAGACGGGTCAGCCGATCGAAATCAGCGCTGCCAAAGTGCCCAGCTTCAAAGCCGGTAAAGCGCTGAAAGACGCCGTCAACTAATTGGCTCGCGTTTGCTGTAAGCTAATGGGCGCATCGCATCCGCGATGCGCCCATGTTCTTTTCTGGCCCGATGGTTTGGGCGATAAATGGCTTTGATGATCTGAGGCTAGCATGCTGCAAAGTATTCGAGATGGCTCCAGAAGCTGGGGTGCCAAGATAATCATTGGTGTCATGGTCGCGGCCATGGCGCTTTTTGGTGTGGAGTCGCTGTTCAGTGTCTTTGGTAGCGACCCCAATGAAGTGGCGAGCGTCAACGGCGAGCCCATCGTGCGTCAGCAGGTGGAGCTCGAAGTGCAGCGTGCGCTGCGTTCTGGGCAAGTGCCTCCTGAGCAGGAGCGGGCACTGCGCAACGATATGCTCGACCAGCTCATCACTCAGTCTTTACTGCGTCAGTATGCTGAGGACGGCGGTTTTTACGTCTCCGACGCTCAGCTTGACCAGATGATCGTGACACTGCCTGAGTTTCATGATCAGGATGGGCGCTTTTCTGCAGAAATGTTCCGGAATCGTCTGGCAGGAGCGGGTTACACGCCGCTCTCGTTCCGTGAAGAGCTGCGGATGGATATCAAGCGTCAGCAACTGCAGCAGGGCTTGGCTTTCAGTGACTTCAGCTTGGCCAATGAAGAGCAGCGTCTGGCAGACCTGCAAGGCCAGCAGCGAGATTTTCGCTACGTGATGCTGGATGCCAATGATGCTGCTTATGAAGTAGAGGTCACCGAGGAGCAGATGCAGGCCTACTATGACGCCAACCAGGAACGCTTCGAGCGCCCGGAACAGGTGCGCGTCGAGTACGTGGTGATCGACCGCCAGGCCATGGCTGAAGATATTGCTGTGGACGAGAGCGAACTCCGCGCTGCCTGGAGTGAGCAGAATCGCGATGCCGACCGTCGTGTTTCCCATATAATGGTGACCTTTGGTTCCGAGCGTGGCCGTGAAGAGGCCCAGCAGCTGGCCAATGAGGCGCTGGCTGACCTGAACAGTGGTGAGAGTTTCGCCGACACCGCCGTGCGTTTTTCGGACGACACCGCCAGTGCCGAGCAGGGTGGTGATCTGGGCGTGATCAGTCGCGGCTTCTTTGGCGATGCCTTCGATGACGCAGCGTTTGCCCTTGGGGTCGGTGAGACGTCCCAGGTCGTCGAAATGGACGGTGCTTTCCATATCCTGCAGGTTACCGAGCTGGATGCGCCTTCTTTCGAAGAGCAGCGTGACCGTTTGGCCCAGGAAGTGGCGCTGCGTGAGGTCAATGATGACTTCAATCGTCAGGTGCAGCGTCTGATCGATGAGAGCTTCGCGGCAGACGATCTGCAGTCCGTTGCGGATGACCTCGGCCTGACGCTCAACGAGAGCGACTGGTTGGCGCGTGGGGAAGGTGAAGGAGCGCTTTCCGAGCCGGGCGTGCTGGATGAGGCGTTCAGCGCTGACGTGCTGGGTGAAGGTTACAATAGCGAGGTCATCGAGCTGGACAGTGACCGTCGCCTGGTGCTTCGCGTGGCCGAGCATCGTGACGCGACGCTCTTGCCTCTTGACGACGTGCGTGATGAGGTAGAACAGGCCGTAGCGGCCCAGCAGCGCCAGCAGGCCTTGCAGGAAGAGGCCAATGAGATGATTGCGGCTCTGCGCGACGGTCAAGCCTTGGAGCTGGACTGGATGAGTGCGTCCAGCATCACCCGTCAATCGGACAGCACTTTGCCGCAAACGCTGATCCGTGAAGTGTTCCGTATGCCACACCCTGAAGAGGGCGACAGCGTTTACCGTGCCGTGGCCTTGCCTCAGGGCGTTGCCGTCGTTGCATTGGACAGTGTCAACGAAGGGCAGGTCGACGAGCAGATGAATGCTTTCGTGTCACAAATGGCCGAACAGCTGCGGGCTCAGGCGATCATTCAAGGATTGATCGATGACCTGCGCAGTGATGCCAGGATAGAGCGCTAAAACGAAAAAGCCGAACCATGTGATCGGCTTTTTCATGACGGGGCCTGTGCTTAGTGCGATTCGCCGTCGACCCCAGGCGGCTGGGTCAGCGAGAACTGGCGCAGTACGGGCTCCGGGTGGCGCTCGCTCGAGTGCTCCACGACAATGTCCCAGCCGTGCGTCTCGTCCCAGTCGCCCAGCACGAAGCGCTTGGCAGGTACGTCTTCGACGGTGAGGTCATGGACCTTGGGGCGATGGGTGTGGCCATGGATCATGATGTTCACCCCATGGCGCTGCATCGTGGCCACGACTTCTGCGTGGGTCACATCCATGATGGCCTCGGCCTTGTTGGCGTTGGCATCCCCAGACTGCATACGCAGGCTCTTGGCCAACTCTAGCCGCTGCTCCAGCGGCATGGCCAGGATCTGCGCCTGCCACTCAGGGTGGCGAGACTGGGCGCGAAACGCCATGTAGGCCTCATCTTTGGTGCACAGGCTGTCACCGTGCAGAATGACGGCGGCTACGCCCTGCAATTCCACTTGCTCACTGTCGGGCAGCAGGGTGGCCTGACAGGCGTTGATGAAGCGTTCGCCGATCAGAAAGTCCCGATTGCCGTGGATGAAAAAAATGGACGTGCCCGCATCGCTCAGTGCCCGCAGACGCTTGATCACCTCATGGGCCACCCCGCTGAGGGGGTGAGGCGTATCCAGCAAGTCGTCTCCGATCCAGGCGTCGAACAGGTCGCCCAGAATGTAAAGATCCTCGGCCCCTTTGGCGGTATGCTCCAGGTAACGATAAAACCCCTGATTGAGCTCAGGGGTGTCGTTACTCAAATGCATGTCAGCGATCAGCAGCGTACGCATAAGACTCCCGACGGTTATTCCGCATCCTTCAGGTAGGCGCGCTCGATGACCACGTCTTCGGCGGGTACGTCTGCGTGCATGCCACGGCGCGTGGTGCTCACGGCCTTGATGGAGTTGACCACGTCCATGCCGTCCACTACTTCACCAAATACCGCGTAACCCCAGCCTTGCAGGCTTTTGCCGCTGTGGTTCAGGAAGCTGTTGTTACCGACGTTGATGAAAAACTGGGCGGTGGCAGAGTGGGGGTCCTGGGTACGGGCCATGGCCAGCGTGCCGATGGTGTTCTGCAGACCGTTGTCGGCTTCGTTTTCGATGGGGTCGCGTGTCGGCTTCTGGTTGAACTCCTGGTCGAAGCCGCCCCCTTGAATCATGAAACCATCGATGACCCGGTGGAACAGCGTGCCGTCGTAAAAGCCATCGCGCACGTATTGCTCGAAATTGGCTGCGGTGGCAGGCGCTTTTTCGTGATTGAGAGCAATAGTGATGTCACCGTGGTTCGTCTGTAATACGATCATGGATAAATTCCTGTTCAATAAAGGCGTTCGCCTTGGCGCTGTGCATCGGCGTCACGTTATAATAGCGGTTTTGCTCGGCACCGCGAAGCGCTAACCCGTTTAGCATAGGCATCGGTTGCCCGGCACGCCATCCACGATGAGGTTATCAACACCACCATGACCAACGAGACCACCCCAGCGCCGAACTTCATTCGCAACCAAGTACGCGACGAGATAGCGGGCGGCCAGGTCACCAAAATTGTGACGCGCTTCCCTCCGGAGCCCAACGGCTTCCTGCATATCGGCCATGCCAAGTCGATCTGCCTGAATTTCGGGCTCGCCGAGCAGTTGGGTGGTGAGTGTCATCTGCGGTTCGACGACACCAACCCGGCGAAGGAAGAGCAGGCGTATATCGATGCCATCAAGGAAGACGTCAGTTGGCTGGGCTTCGAGTGGGCAGGCCCCGTACGCTTTGCCTCCGACTATTTCGAGCAGCTCTATGCCTGGGCACAGCACCTGATCCGCGAAGGGAAAGCCTATGTCGACGACCTCTCTCCCGATGAGATCCGGGAGTATCGCGGTACCTTGACCGAACCCGGCAAGCCCAGCCCTTACCGGGAGCGCAGCGTCGAAGAGAATCTCGATCTGCTGGAGCGTATGCGCAAGGGCGAGTTTGCCGAAGGCGAGAAAGTGCTGCGCGCCAAAATCGACATGGCGTCGCCCAACATCAATCTTCGCGACCCCATTCTGTACCGTATTCGTCACGCCCATCATCACCAGACCGGTGACGCCTGGAAGATCTATCCTTCCTACGACTTCACCCACGGCCAGTCGGATGCCATCGAAGGGATCACCCACTCCATCTGTACCCTGGAGTTCGAAGACCATCGTCCGCTGTACGAATGGTTCCTGAACAATCTGCCGGTGCCCGCCAAACCCCGCCAGATCGAGTTTGCGCGGCTGAACCTCGACTACACGCTGACCTCCAAGCGCAAGCTCAAGCTGCTGGTGGATGAGCAGATCGTGGATGGCTGGGACGACCCACGCATGCCGACCATCTCGGGCATGCGCCGCCGCGGCTATACCCCGGCTTCGATCCGCAAATTCTGTGAAATGATCGGCGTGACCCGTTCGGATGGCGGCCTGGTGGACATTGCCATGCTGACCCATGCCATTCGTTCGGATCTGGAAGACAACGCCCCCCGCGCCATGTGTGTGCTGAAGCCGCTGAAAGTGGTGTTGACCAACGTGCCGGAAGACCACGAAGAGGTCTACGAAGTGCCGGGCCACCCCGCCCGTGACGACATGCCGATGCGCAAGGTGCCGTTTGGTCGCGAGCTGTACATCGACCAGGACGACTTCATGGAGGATGCGCCGAAGAAGTTCTTCCGACTGGCCCCTGGCAAGGAAGTGCGTCTGCGCAATAGCTACGTGATCCGCTGCGATGAAGTGGTCAAGAACGACGCTGGCGAGATCCAGGAGCTGCACTGCTCGGTGGATTTCGACACCCTGGGCAAAAATCCGGAAGGCCGCAAGGTCAAGGGCGTCATTCACTGGGTCAGCGCCGCCCACGGTGTGCCGATGGAAGTACGCCTCTATGACAACCTGTTCATGGTCGAGCAGCCGGATCGCGACAAGGATGTGGATTTCCTCGAGCACCTGAATCCCGAGTCGCTGGTCACCTGCCAGGCCATCGGTGAGCCAAGCCTGGCCAGCGCCGCGCCGGAAGATCGTTTCCAGTTCGAGCGGATGGGCTATTTCTGCGCCGACCGCCACGCCTCCAGTGCAGAGCATCTGGTGTTCAACCGCACCGTGGGCTTGAAAGATAGCTGGGCGAAAATCAAACAGAAGGGTTAAGGAAACGTCATATGCACATTTACAATACGCTGACACGCCGCAAAGAGCCTTTTAAGCCCCTTGTCGATGGCAAGGTAAGCATGTACGTCTGCGGCATGACGGTGTATGACTACTGTCACCTTGGCCACGCCAGGGTGATGGTGGCCTTTGACGTGATTACCCGCTACCTGCGCCACCGTGGCTACGACGTGACCTACGTGCGCAACATCACGGATATCGACGACAAGATCCTCAAGCGTGCCGAAGAGAACGGTGAGGCCATCAGCTCGCTCACCGAGCGCATGATCGCGGCCATGCATGAAGACGAGCAGCGGCTGAATGTGCTGCCTCCCAGCCAGGAGCCCCGTGCCACGGGGCATATTGGCGACATCATCCGCATGATCGAAACGCTGGTGGAAAAAGGCTTTGCCTACGCCGCGGAAAACGGCGACGTCTACTATCGGGTGCGCAAGTTTGCCGATTACGGCAAGCTCAACAACCGCCAGCTGGATGACATGCGCTCTGGCGCGCGCGTGGAAGTGGACGTGCACAAGGAAGACCCGCTGGACTTCGTGCTCTGGAAAGCGGCCAAGCCGGGAGAGGCCCATTGGCACTCCCCCTGGGGGGACGGCCGCCCAGGCTGGCATATCGAATGTTCGGCCATGTCCACCTGCTGCCTGGGGGACACCTTCGATATTCATGGCGGTGGGCCGGATCTTACCTTCCCCCATCACGAAAACGAGATTGCCCAGTCGGAAGCGGCCACGGGCAAGACCTACGTGAACACCTGGATGCATGCCGGTGCCGTGCGCGTCAATCAGGAAAAGATGTCGAAGTCGCTGGGCAACTTCTTCACCATTCGTGATGTGCTGGCGGAGCATGACCCGGAGGTCGTGCGCTATCTGCTGGTGGCCAGCCACTATCGCAGCCCGATCAACTACTCCGTGGATTCGCTGGTCGAGGCGCGCAAGTCGTTGACGCGCCTGTATACCGCCCTTGAAGGTGTCGTGGTGGCGTCTGAGGGTGAGCAGGGGAGTTATGCCGAGCGCTTCACTGCTTCCATGGATGATGATTTCAATACCCCGGAAGCGCTGGCCGTACTGTTCGATCTGGCAAGGGATCTCAACCGCGCCAAGAGCGACCAGCCGGAAGCTGCGCCCCGCCTGGCCGGAGAGCTGCAGCGCCTGGCGGGAGTGCTGGGGCTCTTGCAGCAGACGCCGCAGGCTTTCCTGAAAGGGGCGCAGCATTCGATGGCGCTGAATGAAGGCGAGATCGAAGCCAGAATTGCCGAGCGTCAGGCGGCCAAAGCCAACAAGGACTTCGCCCGCGCCGATGCCATTCGTGACGAGCTGGCAGCGCTTGGCATCGTGCTGAAAGACTCACGAGAAGGCACGACCTGGGTCATCGAAGCGCCTTGATGACGAAGGAAGTCGGATGCCGTTGAGGCGGCGTCTGACTTCAACGCAGTTGCCTCGTATACTGAAGCGACACTCTCAGGATGCTCACTCAAAGGATGACCCCCATGCGCCGACTGCTGAACCCCCTGCTGACCGCCTGCTTGTCCACGGTGGTCGTTACCTCGACGGTACTCGCGACGGCCCAGGCCAGCGAGCCGGTGGTGGTCTCTTCCAAAATCGACACGGAAGGCTCGGTGTTGGGAGAACTGATCATCCAGACCCTGGAGCGCCATGGGATTGCCACCCAGGACCGCCTGCAACTGGGAGCGACCAGCGTGGTGAGGAATGCCCTGCTGGCCGCTGAAATCGACGTCTATCCAGAGTATACCGGTAACGGTGCGTTCTTTTTCGATATGACCGACAGCCCAGTGTGGAACAGTGCTGATGATGCCTATCAGACCGTTCGTGAACGGGATGCGGAGCAAGGCTTGATCTGGCTGCAGCCGGCCAGTGCCAACAACACCTGGGCCATGAGCATTCGTCAGGATGTGGCCGAGACCCATGGGCTCGACACCCTGGAAGACCTGGCCAGCTATCTGGCCGACGGGGGCGAGTTCAAGTTTGCGGCCAGTGCAGAATTCGTCGAATCCGAGCAGGCCCTGCCGGCGTTTCAAGACGCCTACGGCTTCGAGTTGAGCGATGACCAGTTGCTGGTGCTCTCCGGGGGCAATACCGCCGCCACCATGCGTGCAGCCGCCCAGCAAACCAGCGGCGTCAACGGTGCCATGACCTACGGTACCGATGGCGGGCTCACTGCGCTGGGACTGCGGGTGCTGGAGGATACGCTGGGCGTGCAGCCGGTCTACCAGCCTGCGCCAGTGATACGAGAAGACGTGCTGGCCCAGTACCCCGACATCGAAGGCCTGCTCAATGACGTGTTTGCGACGCTGGATCTGGTGACTCTGCAAACGCTCAACGCGGACGTGGCCGTCAACGGTCGCTCTGCCGACCAGGTGGCTCGCGAATATCTCGATAGCCTGGATGACTGATGAATGTCGTTGATCGACGCACTGCCATCGCCAGCGGCCATTCGGCGCCGCTGGCAACCTAATGTCGTACTGCTGTGCCTGAGCGCCGCCATGCTGGCGGCAGCCTGGTCTTTCCATCTGGTGACCGTGGCGCCCAATCGGATCGTCACGGGAACGGGGTTTGGAATGGTGGCGGCCATTGGCTGGCCCGGTGGCGTACTGGTATCGCTTCTGTTCATCGCCATGGCCGCCCTGGCCTGGGTGCCCAGCACGCGCCATTATCGGGCGCTGCTGGGGGTGATTACCCTGACTCTGTTGCTGATGCCGTTTGGCCTGATGGTCGCCGGGCACTGGCTGATACCCGTGGATGCGCCCCAGGCCAGGCTAGGCATCGGGACTGCCTACTGGACGGTGCTGTTCGTGCTGTTGCTGTGTCTGGTGGAAGTACGCCTGCGGCTTGGGCTATCCCGATGGTGGACAGCGCTGCTGCTGCTCGGCATCGGCATCTTGTGGTGGCTGTGCGCTGCCTTCGGATTGCAGGCGCTGGCCCTGGTGCAGGAGTTTCAGGCCCGGGAGCGGCAGTTCTACCGTGCGTTGAGTCAACATATCGTGCTGGTCAGCAGTGCCGTGAGCGTCAGCGTCGTGATGGGCATGCTGCTGGCCATGCTGATGCGCCGCTACCGGCGCCTGCAAACCGTCGCCTTTGGGCTACTCAATTTTCTGCAGACGATTCCCAGCCTGGCGCTGTTCGGCTTGCTGCTAGCCCCCTTGGCCTGGCTGGCGGCCAATGTGCCTGCCTTGGCAGCCATGGGCGTCAGTGGAATTGGCAATGCCCCGGCGCTGATCGCCTTGATTGCCTACAGCCTGTTGCCCATGGTGCGTAATACTTACGTTGCCCTGGAGGAGGTCAGTGCAGAGACCCTGGAAGCGGCCAAGGCCATGGGAATGCGGAGCCCGCAGCGGTTCTGGCAGGTTCGGCTACCGCTGGCGCTGCCGGTGTTGCTGGAAGGGGTAAGAGTCACCGCCGTACAGGCCATCGGGCTCACGGCGGTGGCGGCGCTGATTGGTGCCGGGGGGCTCGGCACCTTCATTTTTCAAGGGTTGGGGCAGGCGGCCATGGACATGGTGCTGCTGGGTGCGCTGCCAATCCTGGTGCTGGCGCTGATCGTGGATGCAGGATTAGGGGCGCTGGCGGAAGCGCTACGCCCCGGAGGACAGCAATGATCGAGCTTTCCCATGTCTCCAAGCAGTTTGGTGACGAAACGGCGGTGGATGATATTTCACTGCGGGTGGCCAAGGGCAAGTTCTGTGCCCTGGTGGGTACCTCCGGATGCGGTAAGTCCACCACGCTACGCATGATCAATCGGCTGATCGAACATACCCGTGGCGACATCATTCTGGATGGCCAGGCGATAGAGCACTACGACCCGGTCAAACTTCGCCGACGTATCGGCTACGTCATCCAGAGCACCGGCCTGTTCCCGCACTGGACCGTCGCGCGCAATATTGGCCTGGTACCGCGGCTGTTGAAGTGGGCACCTGCCGAGGTCAACCGCCGTGTCGAAGAGCTGATGGGCTTGCTGGGGCTGCCGGTGGGCGAGTTTGCGCACAAATACCCGCATCAGCTTTCCGGCGGGCAGGCGCAGCGCGTGGGCGTCGCCCGTGCGCTGGCCGCAGACCCGGATATTTTGCTGATGGACGAGCCGTTTGGTGCCCTGGACCCGATCACCCGGGACAAGCTGCAGGATGAGCTGGCCCGCCTGCAGGCTCGGCTGCACAAGACCGTGGTGCTGGTGACTCATGACATGGATGAAGCCCTGAAACTGGCCGACCACCTGGTCGTCATGCGCGAGGGGCGTATCGTCCAGCAGGGCACGCCTTTGGCGCTGCTGCAGAATCCCGCCGACCCTTTCGTGGATTCGCTGCTGGGCGGCCTGGAGCGGGGGCTCAAACAGGCAGGGCTGACGCGCGTCAAGGATCACATGGCGTCTCTGGGCCCCACGCTGCCAGCCCAGTCGCGTATTCCCGCTGACTTTTCGCTGCGGCAGGGGCTTTCCATGATGCTGCGTGACCACTGCGACCGCTTGACCGTGGTGGACCAAAACGATGTGCCCATAGGCGAGCTGTCGCTGCGTAGAATCGTCAAGGAAGCCCAGTTGGACAGGGGCACCCCAACGTGAGGCCGGATCCATCTCGCTCTGCGTCTTCGACCTCAGCCACTTCTAGCGCTGTCCCCGCGAGTTCCACTGCTTCGCGCTATGGCGCGTGGGGCTGGCCACTGGTCTGGGCGGTCTTGCTGCTGGTGCTGGTGTTGGCCATGCCCACTCTGGAACCGCTGTTTCGCTGGGTAGAGCCCAATGCGCGGCAGGTGATCTACGGGCGTGCCGATTTTGTCGATTTGCTGGTGCGGCATCTGCTGGTAGTGAGCGTGGCCGCGCTGGTCACGCTTCTGGTGGGCGTTTCTGCAGGCATTGCCGTCACCCGGGCCAAGGGGCGGGATTTCCTGCCGCTGGTCGCTCAGCTGTCGTCGCTGGGGCAGACGTTCCCGCCAGTGGCGGTGCTGGCGCTGGCCGTGCCGGTACTGGGATTTGGCACACTGCCGATCATCGTGGCGCTGATGCTGTATGGGCTGCTGCCCATCGTGCGTAACACCTTGACGGGGATCAACGAGGTTGATCCTGTGGTCAAGCAGGCGGCCATCGCCATGGGCATGACGCCCTGGCAACTGCTGCGTCATGTGGAGCTGCCGCTGGCCTTGCCAGTCATTCTGGCGGGCGTTCGCACTTCGGTCACCATCAACATTGCCACGGCGGCGCTGGGCGCAACCGTGGGGGCCAGTAATCTGGGTGACCCGATCATCGCGGGGATCATCAATGACAACATGGCGTACATCATCCAGGGGGCGCTGTCGATTGCCCTGCTGGCGCTCACTGTCGATAGTGCCTTCAATGCCCTCCAACAACGCCTTGTACGCCGATCTGCGTCTTAAGTTGAATCCCTAACGGCGGGAGACTGCGTTACTGTCCAAGTGTTGCGTTGACATGTGTCAGATAAATCCACTGGCACAAACGGTCATCACCAACAACACTGCCCTCAAAAGGGGTAAAAACAAGGACAATAACGATGACTCAGTTCGTACATCAGCCGACCTTCATGACCGGCGACGAATTCTCCATAGACACCTTCAGCGTGCTCAGCCCCGAGGGCGAGCTCCATGAAGGTGCCGACGAGCCCGCCTTGAGCCGCGACCACGCCCGCAGGCTTTATCAGGCCATGCTGGCCACGCGTATTCTCGATGAGCGCATGATGGCCGCGCAGCGCCAGGGCAGGCTCAGCTTCTACATGCAGTGTACCGGTGAGGAGGCCGCGGTGGTGGGAGCCACCGCCGCTCTGGACGATGCCGACATGATCATGGCGCAGTACCGCGAACAGGGCGCACTCATGTATCGCGGGTTCTCCATCGACGAGTTCATGAATCAGCTGTTTGGCAACGAGCTGGACTATGGCAAGGGGCGGCAGATGCCGATCCACTATGGTTCCCGCAAGCTGCATTACATGACCATCTCTTCGCCGCTGGCCACTCAGATTCCTCAGGCAACCGGCTATGCCTATGGCCAGAAGCTCGCAGGTGAAGGCCACTGTACCCTGACGTTCTTCGGTGAAGGGGCTGCCTCGGAAGGCGACTTCCACGCCGCCCTGAACATGGCCTCGGTGCATCAGGTGCCGGTCATTTTCTTCTGTCGCAACAATGGCTATGCCATCTCGACTCCCGCCACCGAACAGTTTGCCGCCGATGGCATTGCCCCGCGTGCGTTCGGCTATCACATGCATGTCATCCGCGTGGATGGCAACGACGCCCTGGCCGTCTTCGAAGCCACCCGCCAGGCGCGCAAGATAGCCGTGGAGCAGCATCAGCCGGTGCTGATCGAAGCCATGTCGTACCGCTTGGCGGCGCACTCCTCCTCGGACGACCCGTCGGGCTATCGTGCCAAGAGCGAGGAGGAGGCGTGGCGAGTCAAGGACCCGCTATTGCGCATGCAGCGCTGGCTGGTGAGTAAAGGATGGTGGAGCGACGACGAAGAGGCCCGCCAGCAGGAGAGCCTGCGGCGGGAAGTGCTGGAGACCATGAAGCGCGCCGAAAAGCGTCCGCCGCCGCCGCTGGACTCCTTGATCACCGATGTCTATGCCGACGTGACGCCTGCCTTGCAGCGCCAGCTGGATCAGTTGAAACGGCACATTCGCCGCTATCCCGATGCCTACCCGCGCGGCGCTCAGTCGCTGGACCCCAGCGTATCGACGGCCCACGACGCACAGGGAGATGCCTAGGATGAGCACCATGAATATGCTGCAGGCCATCAATAACGCCCTGGACATCGCCATGGCGGAAGATGACAAGGTCATCTGCTTTGGTGAAGACGTGGGGGTTTTTGGCGGGGTATTCCGAGCGACCAGCCATTTGCAGGAGAAGTATGGCAAGGCGCGCTGTTTCAACACGCCGCTGGTGGAGCAGGGCATCATCGGCTTTGCCAACGGTCTGGCTGCCCAGGGCTCGGTGCCCGTGGCGGAGATTCAGTTCGCCGACTACATCTTTCCCGCCTTCGACCAGATCGTCAACGAAACCGCCAAGTTCCGCTACCGCTCTGGCGATCTGTTCAACGTGGGTGGCCTGACCATCCGCACGCCGTATGGCGGCGGCATCTCGGGTGGCTTGTATCACTCTCAGTCGCCAGAAGCCTACTTTACCCACACGCCGGGCCTGAAGGTAGTAGTGCCGCGCAACCCCTATCAGGCCAAGGGGTTGCTGTTGGGGGCGATCCGTGACCCCGACCCGGTCCTGTTTCTGGAGCCCAAGCGCCTCTACCGGGCCGCCGTGGGCGAGGTGCCCGAAGACGACTATCAGCTGCCCATTGGTGAGGCCGAGGTCGTCAGGGAGGGCAGCGATATCACCCTGGTGGGTTGGGGAGCGCAAATGGAAGTGATCGGCAAGGCCGCCGAGCTGGCCGAAGAGCAGGGCATTGCCTGCGAGGTCATCGATCTGCGTTCACTGCTGCCCTGGGATGTGGATACCGTTGCCGAGTCGGTCTTCAAGACCGGTCGTATGATCGTCAGCCACGAAGCGCCGCTGACCGGAGGTTTTGCCGGTGAGATCGCCGCCACGATACAGGAGCGCTGTTTTCTCTATCTGGAGTCGCCGATTACTCGGGTGACCGGTCTGGATACGCCTTTCCCGTTGATCCTGGAGAAAGAGTACCTGCCGGACCATCTGAAAATTTTTGAAGCGATTCGCGAAAGCGTGAATTTTTGACGCAAGGGAGAACGGTCATGAGTGATTTTTTACTACCGGATATCGGTGAAGGCATCGTCGAGTGTGAAGTGGTGGAATGGCGAGTGGCCGAAGGCGACACCATCGAAGAAGACCAGCCCATCGTCGAGGTCATGACCGACAAGGCGCTGGTGGAGATCACTGCGCCCGAAGCGGGCACGGTGACCAAACTGTATGTGCCCCAAGGGAAAATCGCCAAGGTGCATGCGCCGCTTTACGCCTATCAAGGTGCAGAAGAGGGTGCCAAAGAGAGTGCAGAAGAGGTTGCAAAAAAGAGTTCAGAGAACACTCGTTCCCCTGCCAGCGACGCTGCTGATATCAGCAAAACGCCACCTTCCGCGCCATCGCCCAGCGTCGAACAATCGACGCCACAGTGCCCGACGGAAGGGCCAGCCTGCCCGGTGAAAACCCCGGCCAGCCCGGCCGTCAGGCGGCTGGTGCGCGAGCATCGGCTGGTGCTGGCGGACATTGCCGGTAGCGGCAAGGATGGCCGCGTATTGAAGGAAGACGTGCTGGCGCATGTGAAGTCCAGCCACGCTGCGCCCAGCGACACGGCCCATCACACCCAAGGGAAACTGGCGGTGGGCCAGTCAGGTCCCGCCCGGGTCGAGCCCCTTCGCGGCGTGCGCGCCGTCATGGCTCGGCGCATGGTGGAAGCCGCGACGACCATACCGCACTTTCATTATGGGGAAGAGGTGGATGTCACTGAGCTGCTGGCGCTGCGCGAGCGCCTCAAGCCCCGGGTAGAAGCGCTGGGGGAGCGGCTGACGCTGATGCCGTTCTTCATGAAGGCGCTGGCGCTGGCCGTGGCCGAGCACCCCATCCTCAATGCGCAGCTCAATGCCGAGGGGGACGAGCTGCACTATTTTGCCCAGTGCAATATCGGCATGGCGGTGGACAGCAAGGCGGGCTTGCTGGTGCCGAACGTGAAAGCGGTGGAGCAGCTGAGCCTGCTGGACATTGCCAGGGAGGTGAGCCGATTGACTCAGGCGGCGCGGGAAGGTCGTGTGGATCAGGCGGATCTCAAGGGTGGCACCATCAGCATTTCCAATATTGGCGCCCTGGGCGGCACCTATGCCGCTCCCATCATCAACGCCCCGGAAGCGGCCATCGTGGCCATCGGCAAGACCCAGTGGCTGCCGCGTTTCGATGCCGAGGGCGCCGTGCAGCGACGCGCCATCATGACCGTGACCTGGGCGGGAGACCATCGATTCATCGACGGCGGCACCATTGCGCGCTTCTGCAATCACTGGAAAGCGTCTCTGGAAGCGCCAGAGACCATGCTGCTGCATTTGGCCTGACCCAAGGCCATTGCCCCCATGAGCCAGGCAGCGCTACAGCAGTTCTATATTCCAGAGGAGCAGTCGGTCTATCTGCTGAGCCATCACGATGCGCGCAAGCTGAAAGACTGGGTAGCGCTGTGCCAGGCTCAGCTGGTGCAGCTGGGATACCGGGACATCGAGCTGATTGGCAAGGGGGCCTATGGCTTCGTGTTTGCGGGCAGCGCTCAGCAGCAGGGGCAGCCCACCCACTATGTGTTCAAGTTCTCGCGCATCACGCTGCCTACCCACTTGCAAGAGCGCCTCGAAGAAGAGGCGTTCATGCTCGATCAGGTCAGCCACCCTCTGATTCCCGGACTGATCGCCTATCAGCGCGTGCGCGGCCAGTCCATTCTGGTCATGGAGCGCGCGCCCGGCTGGAATCTCGAGCAAGTATCGCTGCGCCAGGGGCGGCTCTCGCCGCGCCTGGTGGTGCATATTGCCGCGCAGTTGGCGGAGATTCTGGTCACCCTGCGCCGGGAAACCGGCCCCCACGCCCGGCCGGTGGTGCATGGCGACATCAAGCCTTCCAACCTGGTGTTCGACGACAGCAGGGAAAGCATCGCCCTGATCGATTGGGGGTCGTCGGTCTTTGCCCAGCTGGATGCGGCGCTGCAGTTCGTCGGTGCCAACGTGATGGAGCTGATGTCGGATAACCTGCAGCAGACCAACGCGCGGTTGGGCGACGTCTACTTCATCGGCGAAGAGCAGCTCAACGGGGCGCTGTCATCGCCGCGTTTCGACGAACAGGGGGTGGCGGGAACCCTGTATGCCCTGGCATCGGCGCAGTCCTGCCGTTTTGGCTGCCGAGCGATTCCGGCCAGTGCGTTGGGCCTGCCCATCGAGTTTGCCCGCACGCTGGATGGGCTGCTGGATGCCGACCCGGCCATTCGCCGCCGCGCGGGCGATCACTTCATTCGTGAAATGCCGCGTATGGCCAGAACCGTGATGATCGACTTGCCTGCCGTGCCGCCGCCGCCCCTGGTGCCGATCTGGGGGCATCGCCAGCGTCGGGAGATCGATACCGTGGTGTACAGCTCTCGCAAGGCCTTTCTGCGCGAGGCCAGCGTCGAAGAAACCCTCAATGACGTCAATGACGTGCAGCTGGACCGCTACTACAAGCAGTTCATGCAGGGCATGGGCGACACCGAGAAAGCCTTTCTGGCGTCGGTGAGCCGGTTGGGCAAATACCCCGTGGTGGGCGGGCTGGCCGTGCGCTGGGAGCGGGAGGGCGTCTATATCGACTCGTCGCTCAATCTGCACGACCCCGACCTGAAGCCCGCCTTTACCGAAGCGGTAAATAACATGGTGCATCTGGCGCGGGCCATCCATCGCCAGGGTATTTTCAAGAGCTGCCTGTTCAATGCGCGGCAGACGCTGCACCTGGAGCGGGAGAGCGCCGACGCATCGTTCGCTGCGCAGCCGGGCATGACCATCGGGTATGAGGTGAGCGCCGTGCCGGAGATGGAGGATCGCACCCGCCAGCACAGCTACTTCGAAGATGGTCCGGATCCCGAAGAGCTGCTGGTATTGCCCGAAAGCATCATGGCCCTGCTGGAGCAGCTCAATGACATCCACCATACCGGCATGATCATCTTCGAGGCGCTGCCCAGACACCTGAAGATTCATAGCTACTACCGTCTGCTGGACCCGCGCCGAGAGCAGGCGTTCTCTGCGCTGCTGGCGCACATGCTGGACAGCGTCAATCAGATCGAAGGGCTGGGGGTGTCGGGCTTCATGAAAATGCCCTACAAGGACACCCGGTTCTTTACCCACCTGGAGTGCCAGCCTGCCCACTACTACCCCAGAGACCCGCGCGACTATCTGCGCAAGCTGAGCGGTGGGGCAATCGATCCGCGTTAGCGGGTTACCTCGCGGGTCAGCCACTCGCCCAACTGCTGATTCAAGTCATCGGACGCTGCGCCGAAGGCATCGACCACGTCGGCAATGGCGACGCTGCTGGCACGCTTGCGTATGGCGAAGCTGCTGGTCGCCAAGGGCGCGCGGTTGCTGTCAACCAGCTGTACATCCAGCTGCACGTTGACGCTGGGCGGCGTATCGTCGTATTCGCTCTGGAAGTGGCGCAGCTCGCTGAGCAGGGTCAGGTCGTGGGGCAGGCGATCACTGCCGACGCTCGCAAACCGCTGCTGGGCCTGCAGGCCTTCGATGAGCCGGGCCTTGAGCATGTCCGGAGCGTCCTCGTGCCAGCGTGCGCCTTCGTAGACGTTCACCACGTTGCCTTCCGGAAATACCACCATGCGGTTGCTGCCCAGCAAGTGCCCCGTTTCTGGCGTGGCGATGCCCAGCGTCATGGCGTGGGTGGCCGCTGCATTCGGCTGCCCTGAGGTGTCTACGGCCGGCAGCCGATAAAGCGTGGCCGGTTCGTTGTCGGGCAGGATCGAACAGGCCGTCAGGGTGGCCAGAATGATCAGCAGGGCGCCTGTACGCAGGGGGCTGATTCGCAGGGCCCCGGTTCGAAGGGGCCTGATTTGCAGGGCTTTAGCTCGCAGGGTCTTGAACATCATGGGCGGAACTCCTCTATCTGGTCACGGCCCAGCAAAAAGTTGGTGGGGTTCTCTTCGAACTGGCGGGTAATGCGATCCAGGGTGGTCAGGGTGGCGCGCAGCGCCGCCAGGGCCGGGGCAATATCGCGGGTGCTTTGCAGCGTGCTTTCCACGGCACCGGCATTGTCCTCCACCAGCTGTTCGATGCGCTGGGCGGCGTTGGCCACGTCGCGGCTGGCATTCTCGGCGCTCTGCATGACCTCTCGGCCTTCGCGGCTGAGCAGCGAATGCGCTTCCTGGCTTAGGACCTCGATGCTTTCCAGGGTGGCGGTGGCCTGACGCGAGACCTCCCCGAACAGGGCCATGTTCTCGTCCAGAGCAGACTGCTGGGAGGCAATCATGTCGGTGATCTGGGCAACGTTGGTGAGAATGTTGCCTGCTTCCTGGCGATTGTCGTCGCTGAACAGCTCGTTGACGTTTTTCAGAATGGCGTTGATGTTGTCGATCATCTCTTCGCCCTCTTCGAAGAGCGTGGCAATCGGCGACGGGTCGGCGCGAATGAACGGCATGTCGTCATCGCTCTGGTCCAGCAGGCGCGGGGTTTCCGGCGTGCCGCCATGCAGCTGAACGGACATGCTGCCAGTAATGCTGGCAAAGGCCAGACGTGCCCGGGTATCGGTCTTGACCGGGGTGTCTTCGTACACACGGATACTGGCCAGCACCTGGCGGGGGTCATCCGGATTGAGGCTCAATTCGGTGACATCACCTACCTCGATGCCGTTGTACTGCACCTTGCTGCCCACCGCCAGGCCGCTGACGCTGCGCTCGAACAGGATGCGGTAGGGCTGGTAGTCGCGCTCGCCCGCCGCGTGGCTCATCCATAGGGCAAAGAGCAGGGCAGCGGCTGCCGTGAGCACGGTGAACAAGCCGATCATGATATGGTGCGCGCGGGTTTCCATGTGTCTCACTCCTCGCGGGAAGTCGGTTCGGCAGAGCGCTGCGCGGCGCGTCCACGGGGGCCATTGAAATAGTCCTGTATCCACTCGTCGTCGGTCTGGGCGACTTTCTCCAGGGTGTCGGCCACCAGCACGCGCTTCTGGGATAACACCGCGACGCGGTCGCAGGCGGCGTAGAGCGTGTCCAGGTCGTGGGTGACCAGAAAGACGCTGAACCCTAGGGCGTCTCTCAAGGTGACCAGCAGCTGATCGAAGGCGGCGGCCCCAATCGGGTCCAGCCCGGCGGTGGGTTCGTCGAGAAACAGAATGTCAGGGTCCAGGGCCAGGGCGCGAGCCAGCGCGGCGCGCTTGACCATGCCCCCCGACAGCGACTCGGGGAACTGTCGCGCAGCCTGCGGGGGCAGGCCGACCAGCGCCAGCTTGATGCGCGCCAGGTACTCGGCTTCTTCTCGGGACAGTTTAGCGTGCTCGATGAGGGGGAGCGCGACGTTTTCCTGTAGCGTCAACGAGCTGAACAGGGCGCCACGCTGGAAAAGCACGCCAAACCGCCGTTCGACCTGGCTGCGCTCGGCATCGCTCAGCTCGTCGAGCCGGTTGCCCAACACGTCGATGCGGCCCCCATCAGGCTTCTTGAGACCGACGATACTGCGTAGCAGTACGGATTTGCCGGTGCCCGACCCGCCGACCACGCCGAGAATTTCACCGCGCTGCAGCGTCAGGTCGAGGTCTTCGTGGACCACGTGGCTTCCAAAGCGGTTGACCAGCCCCTCGACGGTGATGGCCGCGTGGTCGTCTCGGTCATCGGGTGTCTTGTGGTGTTCCTTTACCATCCCATCTCCATGAAAAAGAGTGCCGCCAGGGCGTCCAGTAGAATCACCATGAAAATGGATTGTACGACGCTGGAGGTCGTATGGGTGCCCACGGACTGGGCACTGCCGCTGACCTTGAAGCCTTCCAGGCAGCCAATCACGGCAATCACGAAAGCAAACACCGGGGCCTTGCTCATGCCCACCAGAAAATGCGTCACCGAGACGTCGTTCTGGAGCGTGTCCATGAATTGGGTCAGGGAGATATCCAGCGAGAGGGTGGCGACCATGGCGCCACCGACCAGGCCACTGAGCATGCCGACGAAGGCCAGCAGGGGCAGGCTGATCAGCATGGCCATGACCCGGGGCAGCACCAGCAGCTCGATGGGGTCCAGCCCTTGGGTTTTGAGGGCGTCGATCTCCTCGTTGGATTTCATGGCCCCCAACTGCGCCGTGAAGGCGCTGGCAGTACGCCCCGCCAGCAGAATGGCCGCCAGCAGCACGCCGAATTCACGCAGGAAGGAAAACGCCACCAGGTCGATGGTGTACACCGTGGCCCCAAAGTCTTCCAGCACCGTGGCCCCGAGAAAGGCCACCACGGCCCCCACCATGAAGGTCAATAGGGCCACGATGGGCACGGCATTCAGGCCACTTTGCTGCACATGGGCCACCGTAGCGGTGATGCGCCAGCGGCTGGGCCGAAACACGAGCGGGGCGAAGGCCGCCAGCACCAGACCGATGAACCCCAGCAGTTGACGCTGCTGAGACCACAAACCGCTCATCTGCTGACCGATGGAAGCCAGCGCTTCGCTGACGCGAGAGGCGCGCGGTTGGTCATTTTCCAGCGGGGATGCCATGGCCTCGGCCAGACGCATCAGCAGAGCTTGCTGCGCGTCCGGTAGCTCGCTGGCCCACTCATTTACCTGCTTGGCGTTGTCAACGCCTACCAGCTCGATGACCAGCGCGGCGCCCGCCGTGTCCAGTTTGTCGAAGCCGGGCAGCTCGATAGACGCCTCAGAGACCTCCTGCTGTCGATTCAGCGTGTCTCTCAAGGCCGAATAGTGGCGAAGCGTCCATTCCCCGTGCAGCGCTATGTGATCATCGTGTTGCGTGACCCACTCGTTTGGCATCCTTGCTCCCTATGTGTCGACAAGGCGATTAATGCTCCATGATGCATTCAAACGAGCGTTAATGAAAGGTCGCCGGCAACGGGATTAACGTGAAGCCCCATATTTGGGGGCGAGTTCCTGCTTGATGCGGGCAGCGACCTCCTTGAGTCGTGGGCCAAGATTGTTGACCAGGCGATCATGATCCAGCCGCAGGCTGGAGCCGCCACAGTTGATGGCCATGACTTCCGCACCATCTTCCAGAATCAGTGGCATCGCCACCGCGCTGATATCCCGCTGCCAATCCTGTTCGGAGAGGCAGAAGCCGTATTCGGCATAGTCGCGCAGGCTCTGTTCGATGCCCGCCTGCAGGCGGGGCCAGTCGCTGCCATGAAACGCGGCCAGCTCTTGCATCACCTGATGGCGACGCTCGCCAGGCAGGCCGCATAGCCACGCGCGCCCAATGGCCGACGTGGCGATGGGCAGCCGGGAGCCCACGTCCAGGCGAATGATCAGCGGGCCGTGGCCATGGCAGGTTTCCAGATACACCATGTCGCTGCGGTCGGCGCTGCCCAGGCTGACGTTACAGTCGGTGGCATCGGCAAACTGCTGCAAGTGGGGGCGGGCGACTTCGCGTATCCCCATGTTGGCCAGAAAGCGGTAGCCCAGTGCCAGCACCCCTGGCCCCAGGCGGTACTTTTCCAGATGGCGGTTATGCTGCAAGTAGCCAAGCTGGGTCAGCGTGTAGGTCAGCCGTGACACCGTGGGGCGGGGAATGCGGGTGCGATTGGAGAGCTCCGCATTGCCCAAGTACTCCTCGCCCGTTCCAAAGGCGCGGAGCAGTTCCAGCCCACGCGCCAGCGCGGTGACGAAGTTGCGGTCTTTTTCGGAGGGTTGCGGCTCATCAGCAGCGGCGTCGGTGGGTTCCATCAAGCGTCTCGGCTAATCGTTCATTGAGTAGCAAGTATCGCATACCTGCGCTGGGGCGATGCAAAGCGTGATGACAAAGTGCCATCAACGCTTGGCCTGCGTCAGCGCTCCAGGCGCTCGATGATGGTGGCAATGCCCTGACCCACGCCGATACACATGGTCACCAGCGCATAGCGCCCGCCGGTGGCTTCCAGCTGGCGCAGGGCCGTGAGGGCCAAGCGCGCGCCCGAGGCACCCAGCGGATGGCCGATGGCAATGGCGCCGCCGTTGGCGTTCAGGCGTGGGTCGTCGGCGGAAAGCCCGAGCTGCTGAACGCAGCCCAGTACCTGCACCGCAAAGGCCTCGTTGATTTCGATGACGTCCATCTGTGCCAGCTCAAGGCCAGCCCGGGCCAGCGCTTTTTGCGACGCGGGCACCGGCCCCAGGCCCATTACCCGAGGGGCAACGCCCGCCACGGCGCTGGCCACGATACGGGCACGGGGGGCAATTCCGGCACGCTCGCCCGCAGCCAGGGTGCCGACGATCAGCGCCGCCGCCCCGTCGTTCAACCCGGAAGCGTTGCCTGCGGTCACGACGCCGTTGTCGAACAGCGCACCTAGCCTGGCCAGTTTCTCTTCGGTACTTTCCGGCCTGGGGTGCTCGTCCTTGTCCACCATCAGTGGCGGCTGTTTGCGCCCCTGGGGCACTTCGACGCCGAACATCTCGCCGTCATAGAAACCGTTGGCCAAAGCCTGGGCGTAGCGTGCCTGGGAGCGGGCGGCAAAGGCGTCGCTGGCGTCGCGGCCAATGTTCAGGTCGTGGGCGATGTTATCGGCGGTTTCCGGCATGCTGTGGCTGCCGTACTCTTTGGCAATCCACGGGTTGGGGAAGCGCGAGCCAATCACGGTATCGAACATGGGCTGATTGCGCGCGTAGGGAGAGTCGGCCTTGCCCAGCACGTAGGGCGCACGCGACATGGACTCGACCCCGCCCGCCAGGAACAGCTCGCCTTCGCCCAGACGCGCCGCCCGGGCGGCGTCCATCATGGCGGCCAGGCCGCTGCCGCACAGCCGGTTGACCGTCTGCCCCGCGACGTCGATGGGCAGGCCCGCCAGCAGCGCCCCGTGGCGGGCCACGTTGCGAGAGTCTTCGCCCGCCTGGTTGGTGCAGCCCGCCAGCACTTCTTCGTAGCTTTCTGGGGTAAACGGGTTGCGCGCCACCAGCGCTTTTAACGTCAATCCCAGTAACTCATCCGGGCGAATGGCCGCCAGGCTGCCGCCATGGCGGCCAAAAGGGGTGCGTATTCCGTCGTAGATATAAGCGTCTTGCATGGTTGTTCTCCTTGTTTGGGTGAGCCGTATCGGCAACTGGGGGTGTCAGCCCGTTGGCCCGTTCGTCAGGGACATGCCCAGCGCAGCGCGGCGGCGCAGCCACGGGCTGGGGCGGTAGCGGGGGTCGCCGGTGGCGTGCAGCAGGTTGTGCAAAATGGTCAGGATGCGCGAGGCGCCGTAGTGGTCGCCCATGCGTAGCGGGCCGAACGGATAGCCCAAACCGAGTTCTACCGCCCGGTCGATGGTGGCAGGCGCTGCGACCCCTTGCTGAGCGATATCCGCCCCGACATTGACGATGCAGGCCACCATCCGCTGCAGCACGAAGCCATTGCTGTCCTGAAGTGTGCTGACCGGCGTGCCATCGGCATTGAGCAGGCTGGCCGCAGCCTCGATGAAGCTTTCGCGGGTCAAGGGCGACGCCATCAGGCTGCGGCGCTTTGCAAGCCCTGCCAGCATGTCCACCGCCACGCACTGCTCGGCGTTCAGGCCCTGGCGTAGGGCGCACTGGGTGGTATCTTCACCCAGCGGTGTCAACAGGCACAGCGCCTCGGGAGAAGGCTGCTGCCCGCTCTCCAGCGGCCAACCAGCGGCCTCGACCAGCCCGGCAAGCTGAGTGGCGCTGTCCGAGTCCTCTCGGCTGATCCACACCGGGCAAGCAGGCGTCGCCCGGCGGGGGCGCTCCTCTGGCATCTGCTGCTGGCCCTCCACGTAGCGGTAGAAGCCTTCGCCGGTCTTGCGCCCCAGCAGGCCCGCCGAAAGCCGCTGGCGGGTCAGGGGTGAGGGCCGAAAGCGCGGCTCTTCATAATATTGGTGGTACACCGACTCCATCACCGCATGGGAAACGTCGAGACCGGTCAGGTCCAGCAGCGTGAATGGCCCCATGCGAAAGCCGCCTTGGTCGACCATGATGCGGTCAATGGTGGCGGGGTCGGCCACGCTCTCGCTCAGAATACGCAGCGCTTCGGTGCCAAAGGCGCGCCCGGCATGATTGACCAGAAAACCGGGGGTGTCGGTGGCCTGGGCGGTGAAGTGGCCCATGGCAGACCCCAGCGCATCGACCCGCTGGGTAACGCTGTGATCCGTTCTCAGCCCCGGAATCACCTCGACGATTTTCATCAGCGGTACTGGGTTGAAGAAGTGAAAGCCAATCACCCGTTCAGGGTGCTGGCAGGCGGCCGCAATCGCGGTCACCGACAGCGAAGAAGTGTTGGTGGCCAGCACGGCATCGTGGCGAACGATGCTCTCCAAATCGCCAAACAATTCCTGTTTGGCGTCCAGCTTCTCGACAATGGCTTCGACGACGATGTCGCAAGGGGCCAGGGCGGTGAGGTCGCGGGCCTCGACCAGTCGCTCGCCATACTGCTCGGCCTGAACCTGGGTCATTCGCTGCTTGTCGGCGCTGCGCTGCCATAATCCTTGAATAAAGGCTTTCGCTTCCGCCACCGCGCCTTCCTTGACATCAAATAGCATGACCTTCAGACCCGCCTGCGCGGCGAGCTGGGCAATGCCTCTCCCCATGGCCCCCGTGCCGACAATGCCGAGGGTGGTGAACGAATGGGCGATTGGGTCATTGGACATGGGTCAACATCCTCGCTGTGAGCGTTTTTGTTCTGCATTGCAAAATAGCATTTCGTTTATTGACTGCCATCCTAGGCTATGCAAAAGTGCCTGACAAGAGAGTGAGCGCTGGTTTCGCCATGCAAAACAATTAGGCGAGGCAGTGTGCAGGGCAGAGGTGTCGACCATCTATCAAGCGCATTGGCAGGCATCACTGCCCCGAAAACGCCAACCATAAAAATATCGTTGCCCCAGGAGCCGTCATGATCCGTGATCCCGAACTGCTGAATCAGTTGGTTGATACCATTGCCCGTTTCGTCCGGGAGCGTTTGATTCCCAATGAAGCCAGGCTGGCCGAAGAGGATGCAGTGCCACCCGAGATCCTGGCCGAGATGAAGGAGATGGGGCTGTTCGGACTGTCGATCCCCGAAGAGTACGGCGGCCTCGGGCTCACCATGGAAGAGGAAGCTCTGGTAGCCATGGAGATCGGCAAGACCTCCCCGGCGTTTCGTTCGGTGTTTGGTACCAACAACGGCATCGGCGCCCAGGGGATCTTGATCGATGGCACCGACGCACAGAAAGCCAAGTACGTGCCGCGGCTGGCCACCGGCGAGATTCTCAGCTCGTTCTGCCTCACCGAGCCCGACTCTGGGTCGGATGCTGCCAGCCTGCGCACCACCGCCGTCCGCGATGGCGACCACTACCTCTTGAACGGTACCAAGCGCTATATCACCAACGGCCCGGAAGCCGACCTGTTCACCGTGATGGCGCGTACCGACCCGGACAACAAAGGCGCGGGCGGTATTTCTGCGTTCATCGTTGAGGGTGATACGCCAGGCCTGATTCGTGGCCCCGCAGATAACAAGATGGGCCAAAAGGGCGCGCATACCTGCGATATCATTTTCGACAACTGCCGGGTGCCCGCTGAGAACATCATTGGCGGTCAAGAGGGCCAGGGCTTCAAGACTGCCATGAAGGTGCTCGACCGTGGGCGGCTGCATATCTCTGCGGTGTGCGTGGGCGTGGCCGAACGGCTGGTGGAAGAGTCGCTGCGCTACACCATGGAGCGCAAGCAGTTTGGCGCGCCGCTGGCAGAGCACCAGCTGGTGCAGGCGATGCTGGCGGATAGCAAGACCGAGGCCTATGCGGGCAAAACCATGGTGATGGACGCCGCCAGACGCAAGGACGATGGCGAAAACGTCTCCACCCTGGCCTCCTGCTGCAAACTGTTCTGTGCCGAAATGGTCGGCCGCGTGGCCGACCGGGCCGTACAGGTTCATGGCGGAGCAGGTTACATGTCGGAATACGCCGTAGAGCGCTTTTATCGCGATGTGCGTCTGTTCCGCATTTACGAAGGAACGACGCAGATCCAGCAGCTGGTGATTGCGCGCAACATGGTGCGGGAGGCGTCCTGATGGCTCTGTCGGTCCCTTACCAAGCGCCAGACGAGACGATCTTTGGTCGCTTAGCGAGCGAGCTGTTGGCGGAGCTACCCGAGCGCTTGAGCACCCGCGTGCTGGAAAACGCTCGGCGCCTGGCGGATCACCCTGCGCTGGTGGATGGCAGCGTCCGCTGGAGCTACGCCGAGCTGGGCCAGGAGATTCGGGCCGCCTGCGAGTGGCTGGGCGCCTTGGGCGTGCGCCCCGGCGACCGGATCATGACGGTCAGTGAAAACTGTCGGGCACTGGTGGTGTTGCTGTTGGCCGCCAGTGAACTGGACGTCTGGGTAGCCATCGTCAACTCGCGTTTGTCGGCGCAAGAGGTGGACGCGATTCGCGGGAATTGCCAGCCACGGCGTATCTTCTATACCTGCGAAGCATCTGCCGAAGCGGTTCAGCACGCCCAGCGCCACGCAGCCGACCGTTACCAGCACCCTCAACTGGGTAGCCTGGCCATTTCGCCACTGTGCGATAGTGAGCCCGAGCCCGTAGAAGCCAGCGGTGCCGAACAGGTGGCGGCGATGATCTACACCTCGGGCACCACCGGCACGCCGAAAGGCGTGATGCTCACCCATCGTGGCATTCTGTATATCGCCTCGATTTCCGGCGGCATGCGCCATCTCAACGAAGGGCAGCGGGTGTATGGCGTGCTGCCCATGTCCCATGTGTTTGGCCTCTCGTCGGTGTGCATGGGCTCGCTGTACAACGGGGCTTGCCTGTATACCGTGCCGCGCTTCGAGGCGCCGCACCTGCTGGCCACTCTGAAAGAGGAGCGCATTACCGTACTGCAGGGGGTGCCCGCCATGTACGCTCGGGCCCTGGAGTACCTGAAGCGCGAGCAGCGGGCGTTGGAAGCACCGGCGCTCATTTATATCTCGGCAGGCGGTTCACCCCTGGACAGCGATACCAAGACCCGGGTCGAGGCCGCGTTTGGCCTGACCCTGCACAATGGTTATGGCCTCACCGAAGCCAGCCCGACCATCAGCCAGACGCGTATCGACGACCGCCACCAGAGCAGCACCGTGGGCCGGGTGCTGCCGCTGCTGGAGTATCGGCTGGAGCCCTTGGGCAGTCACGGCACCACCGAGAACGCAGGAGAAGAAGTGGGCGAACTCTGGGTGCGTGGCCCCAACGTCATGAAAGGCTATTTCCGCCAGCCGGAGGCGACCCGCGCCACCCTGACGGAAGATGGCTGGCTCAATACCGGTGACATCGCCAGGCTGGATCACGACGATCGGCTCTACATCGTCGGCCGCAGTAAAGAGCTGATCATCCGTTCGGGCTTCAATATCTACCCGCCGGACGTGGAGGCGGTGATCAACGAGCATCCGGCAGTCACCTTGACCGCCGTGGTGGGGCGGCAGGTGGCGGGCAATGAGGAAGTGGTGGCGTTCGTGCAGTGCGAGCCGGGTATCGAGGTCGATATGGCCGAACTCAAAGCTTTCATTGCCGAACGGCTGGCGCCCTACAAACGGCCGACTCAAATTGTCTTGATGGAGTCACTGCCTTCCACCGCCAGCGGGAAAATTTTGAAAGGGCGGCTGCGGGATCTGGCCCAGCAGGAGAGCGCCTCATGAGCGAAACAGGCAGCCCAAGCGCCTCGACCACGCCCCAGGCGCTGATGGGCTATCACGAATTGCTGGGGATGCACGTAGTCGAGTGGCAAGAGGGGCGCGCGGTGGTGGAACTCACCATCGAGCCCAAGCACCTGAACCGCAGCGGCAACGTCCACGGCGGTGTGCTGGCCTCGATGCTGGATAGCGCGCTGAGCCTGGCGGGCCTGCACTGCGATGTGCCGGGCAACATTCGTCGTGGCATGACGCTGTCGCTGACCACCACCTTCGTGGGGCCCGCCCGGCAGGGCGTATTGCGCGCCACGGGCACTCTGCGCGGGGGCGGCCAAAAGACCTACATGACCAGCGGTGACATCGTCGATGACCAGGGCCGCCTCGTGGCCATGGGCGAGGGGTCGTTTCGCCGCCGCAGCGGCAGCGAGTCGGCTCACGGCATGCCGGACCCGCAGGCGGAGGAGCCAAACGAGTGAGCCCAGCCCGTGTGCGGGTCTCCTGTCTGCTGCTGGTAACGCTGGCCACCCTGGTCCATCTGGTAGGGGGCAACGTGCTGTGGCAGGCCGTGGGCATTGTCGCGCTGCTGCTTTACCTGTCGACCCTGCAGGGCCAGTTGACGCGCATGGCCAAGGGGCTGCTGTGTGCAGCGGGCCTTCTGACTTTGCTGGCGCTGTGGCGCTCGCCAACCCCTGGCCAACTGCTGTTCGAGGCAAGTGGGCGCTTTGCGTTCTTTGCCACTTTCGTGGTGGCGCTCAGTATGCTCAGGTTGCCCGCCTATCGCTCCCGTCTGGTGCGCCGCTGTGGCCAGAGCATGCTGCTGCAGCCCCCGGGCCGCCGCTACCCGATTCTCTCGCTGGGGTCGGCGCTGTTTGGGATCATTCTGAACATTGGCGTGCTCAACCTGTTTGCCGCCATGATCGAAAAGAGCAATACCCTGAGCGCCGCCCAGGGCCGTACCTGGGTGCAGCAGGCGCGCCAGCGTCGTATGATGCTGGCGCTATTGCGCGGCTTTTCGCTGGCCCCGCTGATTTCGCCCATGGGCATCGGGGTGGCCGTGGTGCTTTCCAGCCTTCCCCAGGTCACCTGGCTACAGCTTGCCCCTTACATTCTGGGAGCGGCTGGGCTGATTTTCATGACGGGCTGGGCGGTGGATTACCTGACGGGTCCGCATCCGCCCGCCAACAAATCCTCCGTTTCCCCCTCGCTGTGCCCTCTGGCCCAGTTCAGTGTGCTGCTGATCGGCATCGTGGCACTGGTGTTTTCGCTGGCCTGGCTGCTCGACGTGCGTCTGCCGATTGCCGCACTGCTGGGAGCCCCCAGCGGGGCGCTGCTATGGCTTGCCTGGCAGCGGCGCCGGCTGGGTTACGCCGGGCTGCCTGCAGCGCTAACGGCGGTTCATCGCCAGCTCCCCTGGCTGCTGTCGCCCAGCGCCAACGAGATCGTGGTGCTGGGGGCGGCGGGCTACCTGGGGCATCTGTGCGTGGGCCTGGTGGATACCCAGCAGCTTGGGCCGCTGCTGGCGGTGCTCGGCCCGCTGGGCACCTTCAACGCAGTCTTGGCGATGCTGATGGTCGTGGGGCTGGCGCAAATAGGCGTCAACCCCATCGTCACCGTGACGCTGCTGGTGGGCCTGCTGCCCACTCTGGACATCCCTGGGCTGACACCGGCGCTGATCGGGGCGTCGTTGATGGTGGGTTGGGCACTGGCGCTGATGTCGTCGCCCATGACGGCGTCGATGCTGATTCTGTCGCGCTTTACCGGCGTGCCCGCGACCCGCATTGGCTACCGCTGGAATGGGCGTTTTTTGGTGGCGTCGATTCCGCTGCTGGCGCTCTGGTTTGGCTGGTCGCCGTTTTAGCAGGCGGTCGTTGTCTGAAACGCTTGACCTTTGGCAGGCGTTTTTTTATTGTTTCTTTTATAAAGTGAAATATTATTTTACTATGCGGAATTAAGGCCTAAAAGCTGAAGAGCTAAAAAGCTGATGATTCAATCGTGGGAGCATGCCTTATGAAAATCCTCGTCGCGGTAAAACGCGTCATCGACTACAACGTCAAGATCCGCGTCAAGGCGGATCACTCCGATGTGGATCTGACCAACGTCAAGATGGCCATGAACCCCTTCTGCGAAATCGCCGTGGAAGAGGCCGTACGTTTGAAAGAGAAGGGGACAGCCAGCGAAGTGGTCGCCGTGACGGTAGGCCCCAAGGCTGCCCAGGAGCAGCTGCGCACCGCGCTGGCGCTGGGCGCCGATCGCGCCATCCACATCGAGACCGACGAGCGCGTCGAATCGCTGGCGGTGGCCAAACTGCTGGCCAAGGTGGTGGATGAAGAGCAGCCTGGTCTGGTGATTCTTGGCAAGCAGGCCATCGACACCGACAACAACCAGACCGGCCAGATGCTGGCGGCGCTGACCAATCTGCCCCAGGGCACGTTTGCCTCGGAAGTCGCCATCGATGGCGACAAGGTGAACGTGACCCGTGAAATCGACGGCGGCCTGCAAACCGTCGCCCTCACGCTGCCCGCCATCGTCACCACCGACCTGCGCCTCAACGAGCCGCGCTATGCCAAGCTGCCGGACATCATGAAGGCCAAGAAAAAGCCGCTGGACGTCAAGACCCCCGCCGACTATGGGGTCGAGGTCGCGTCGAACGTCACGCTGCTCAAGGTCGAGTCACCCGCCGAGCGCAAGGGCGGTATCAAGGTCGCCTCGGTGGACGAGCTGATCGATAAACTGAAAAACGAAGCCAAGGTGCTTTGACAACGTGCTTAGATAACGCGCTTTGAAAGGAACTGATCTCATGAGCATTCTGGTACTTGCCGACCTGCATGACGGCCAACTGGCCAGCGCCACCGCCCACGTCGTGGCAGCCGCCCAGGCGATCGGTGGCGATATCGATGTACTGGTCGCCGGTGAAGGCGTCCAGGCCGCCGTCGAAGCCGCCGCGACACTCGACGGCGTGAGCAAGGTGCGCGTGGCAGACAACGCCGTCTACGCCCATCAGCTTGCCGAGCCCATGGGCGCGCTGCTGGTCGCCCTGGCCGACGACTACACCCACGTGCTGACCAGCGCCTCCACCACCGGCAAGAACGTGCTGCCCCGGCTGGCCGCGCTGAAAGACGTCAGCCAACTGTCGGAAGTGATTGGCGTCGAGAGCGCCGACACCTTCCTGCGCCCGATCTACGCCGGTAACGCCATCGCCACGGTGAAAAGCGACGACCCGCTGAAAGTCATCACCGTGCGCACCACCGCCTTCGATGCGGTAGGCAGCGGCGGCAGCGCCAGCGTGGACGCCGTGGACGTGGTCGTCGACAACGCCCAGTCCCGTTTCGTGAAGCAGGAGCTGGCGCAGAGCGACCGCCCGGAACTCGGCGGAGCCAAGGTCGTCATCTCCGGCGGCCGCGGCATGGGCAACGGCGAAAACTTCAAACTGCTGGACGGCATTGCCGACAAGCTGGGCGCCGCCATTGGCGCGTCTCGTGCGGCGGTGGATGCAGGCTTCGTGCCCAACGACATGCAGGTGGGCCAGACCGGCAAGATCGTCGCCCCCGAGCTCTACATTGCCGTGGGCATCAGCGGCGCGATTCAGCACCTGGCGGGGATGAAAGACTCCAATGTGATCGTGGCGATCAACAAGGACGAAGAGGCCCCGATCTTCCAGGTAGCCGACTACGGCCTGGTGGGGGATCTGTTCGAGATCCTGCCGGAGCTGGAGAGCAAGCTGTAAACCTCCTCTAAAAAGCCCCGAAAGGGGCTTTTTTCGCATCCAGCTTTTAATAACAATTAGCGAGTAGCTTATGCTGACCCAACTGACTGCCTCAATGACGCTGCCGGTCATCGGCTCTCCCATGTTCATCGTTTCCGGCCCTGAGCTGGTCATTGCCCAGTGTCAGGCGGGGATTATTGGCGCGTTTCCGGCGCTGAACGCCAGGCCTGCGGAAGTGCTTCGGGAGTGGCTGCAGCAGATTACCTCGACGCTGGACGCCTATGACGCTCAGCACCCGCAAGAGCCCGCCGCACCGTTTGCGGTGAATCAGATCGTGCACCCCACCAATGACCGCCTGGACCACGATGTAGCGCTGTGCGCGGAGTTCAAGGTGCCGCTGATCATCACCAGCCTGCATGCGCCCAACCGGGTGGTCGAGCAGGTACACGCCTACGGCGGCCAGGTGTTTCACGATGTGACGACGATCAGGCACGCCCAAAAAGCCATCGATGCCGGAGTGGATGGGCTGATTCTGGTGTGCCATGGCGCAGGCGGCCATGCGGGGCGGCTCAACCCCTTTGCCTTCGTGGCCGAGGTTCGGCAGTTCTACGATGGGCCTCTGGTGCTGGCGGGTGCGATTACCAAAGGCGAGCAGATCGCCGCCGCGCAGGCGCTGGGCGTGGACATGGTGTATATGGGCACGCGCTTCATTGCTACCCGGGAAGCCAATGCCCAGCCTGCTTATCAGCAGATGGTGCTGGAGGCTGCTGCCGGGGATATCGTCTACACCAACCTGTTTACCGGCGTGCACGGCAACTATCTTCGCCAGAGCATCGAGCTGGCCGGGCTGGACCCGAATGCGCTGCCCGAGGGCGACAAGAGCGCCATGCGCTATGGGTCAGGTGGCAGCAGCAAAGCCAAGGCATGGCGGGATATTTGGGGCGCAGGGCAGGGGGTGGGCGGTATCACGACGCTCAACAGCGTGGCCGATGAAGTGGCCACCCTGCGTGTGGATTACCAACAAGCACGGGATCAGTTGCGACGGCGCTGACGAAAGGCGGCCACGCGCGCTTGAAAATCCTCCGTGGTTTTACAGGCATCCTGCAGCGAGCCTTCCAGCGTCAAGGTGTCGTCGAGCGACAGGTTGGCTGCCTGTCGCAAGGCGCGTTTCGTGGCTCCCAGTGCCTGGGGAGATTGCGCCACCAGCGCCTGCGCCAGCCCTCGGGCCTCCGCTAGCACCTGATCATCCTCCACCACTCGATTGGCCAGACCAAGCGCCACGCAGCGCTCGGCGTCGATGGGGGTGGCCAGCGCCGCCATTTCAAAGGCCTGGGCATGACCCAGCTTGCGCACCAAATGCCAGCATGCGCCGCCATCAGGAATCAGGCCAATAGTGATAAAAGCCAGCTTCAGGTACGCCGAGCGGCCCATGACCACCATGTCGCTGGCCAGCACATAGGAGACGCCAATCCCTGCAGCGGCACCGCTGACCGCTGCGATCACCGGTTTCTCCATGGTCATCATGGTGCGCAGGGCAGGAAGAAAGAGCGTCGCCAGCCGCTCGCTGGCGGGCTGTGTGGTGGCTTTCTCGAACTCTGCCAGGTCGGCACCGGCGCAGAAGGCGCTGCCTTCGCCGCTGAGAATCACGCAGCGCACCTGTGAGTCCGCCGCCGCCCTGGCAAGGGCTTCGTTGAGTGCCAGGGCCGTGGGCTCGTTGAGGGCATTGCGCACCGCTGGGCGCGCAATGGCGATGTGGGCAATACCGTCTGCCGTTGGGTGGACCCGCACGAGCGGCGTGGCTTGCTGACTCATATTCGGCTCCTCAGGCAGCGTCCAGCTGTTCGCTCAGCGTTTCAAGGTGGAAGTCGCTATCGCCCAGGTAGTGATCGAACATGACCAGGTGCTTGGCGTAGTGGGCCACGTAGCACTCTTCGGTCATGCCCATGCCGCCGTGCAGCTGAATGGCCTGTTCGGCGATGAAACGCGCTGATTCACCGCAGTACGCCTTGGCCGCGGCCAGCTTGGCATCCCGTTCCTGGGCGGGCAGCGAGAGGCTGGTGGCGGCAAGAATCGCCATGGAGCGCGACTGCTCTAGGTGCAGGTGCATGTCCACCATGCGGTGCTGCAGCGCCTGAAACGTGGCCAGCGGCAGGCCAAACTGCTTGCGCTCTTTCAGGTACGCCAGCGTCTGGTCGCAGGCGGTTTCCATGGCACCGATGGCGCCGGCGCACAGCGCTGCCCGGCCCAGGGCCAATACCTCTGCCAGTGCCTCACCGGCGTCTTCGCTCAGGCAGTGCTCCAGCGGCAGGGCCACGTCGTCCAACATCATGTCACCGGCGGGCTGGTCATCCATGGTGCGATAGGTGCGCTGCGAAACGCCCTGGGCATCGGCAGGCACGATGAACACGCCTAACTGGCCATTGGGCAGTTGGGCGGTAACCAGCGTGGCGGCGGCATTGGCCAGGTTCATGACCACGTCCTTGCGGCCGTTGAGCAGCCACTGGCCGTTGTGCTGGCGCGCGTGGGTCGATATATCGAACGCGTCATAGCGGGCGGCGTGCTCTTGCCAGGCCAGGGCAAGCTGGTGTTCACCTTCCAGTAATGGGGCCAGCCAGCGTGCCTGCTGTGCTGGACTGCCACATAGCGCCAGCAGTTGCCCCGGCATGACCAGCCCAAACAGGTAGGCTTCCGGGACCAGGCCGCGCCCCAGTGCCTGCATGATGATCATCAGGTCGGTGCCGTCGCCGCCCAGCCCTCCCACGTCTTCGCTGAACGGCATATGCAGCAGCCCCAGTTCGGCAAAGGTGCGCCACAGGGGGCTGGCGGCGTGTGACGGCGCTTCCAGCAGGGCGCGGCGTTGTTCAGGGGATACCTGGTCGGCCACCAGGCGTGTCAGTGTCTCTTCGAGCATGCGCTGCTCGTCGGTGAGTGCGAAATCCATGGTGACCCCTTACATGCCTAGAATGGTTTTAGCGACGATGCTCTTTTGAATCTCGTTGGCCCCGCCATAAATCGACAGCTTGCGCCGATTGAAATACTGAGCGCTGGCAGCAGCGCTCTGGGCGGCGTCGTCTTCCAACGTGTCGTCACCGTGGAGAAACTCGGGAAAGAACGGCAGCGCGGCAGGCCCCAGCGCACGGCGGGTCAGTTCGCTGAGCTCCTGGCGCAGCTCCGAGCCGCGTACTTTCAGTAGGGAGCTTTCCGCCCCGGGAACGCCGCCCTCCCGGGAGGCGGCAATCACCCGCAGGTTGGTGACTTCCAGCGCCATCAGCTCCAGCTCGGCTTTGATCACCCGTTGGCGAAAGCTGGGCAGCGCCAGCAGCGGCTTGCCGCGATGCTGCATACGGGAGGCCAGCGACTTCAAATGGCGCAGCGCCTGCTTGGCGTGGCCCAGCCCGGCAATGCCGGTGCGCTCGTGGGTGAGCAGGAACTTGGCGCAGGTCCAGCCCTGGCCCTCGTCACCCACGCGGTTCTCCACCGGTACGCGCACGTTATCGAGGAACACCTCGTTGACTTCATGGGCACCGTCGAGAGTGATGATCGGGCGCACGGTAATGCCGGGGGTCTGCATATCGATCAATAAAAAGCTGATGCCTGCCTGCTTTTTGGCCTGGGGGTCGGTGCGTACCAGGCAGAACATCATGTTGGCGTGCTGACCCAGGGTGGTCCAGGTTTTCTGGCCGTTGACCACATAGTGGTCACCGTCACGCACCGCACGGGTCGACAATCCGGCCAGGTCCGAGCCAGCGCCCGGCTCGGAGTAGCCCTGGCACCACCAATCCTGATTGTCGAGAATGCGCGGCAGGTAGTGTTGCTGCTGCGCGACACTGCCGAACTTCATGATCACCGGCGCCACCATGTTGACGCCAAAGGGGACGACCGTGGGAGCGTGGGCGGCGGCGCACTCTTCATCGAAGATATGCCGCTGCACCGGCCCCCAGCCCGGGCCACCGTGTTCGACTGGCCAGTTGGCGGCGAGCCACCCCCGTTCACTGAGAATGTTCTGCCAGCGCAGGTGGTCGTCGGCGCGCAAATGGCGCCCCAGGCGTACCCGCTCACGGATGTCCTCGGGCAGTGAGTCGCTGAGAAATTGGCGGACTTCCTCGCGGAACGCCTGCTCTTCGGGGCTAAACGTCAGGTTCATGAGTGTGCATTCCTGGCAGTGGTCGATGAGGTGTCGGAGGCGGGCTGGGCCAGCGTGGCCTGGCGGTGAGCCCCGCCTGAATGCCGGGGGTAGCCCAGGGCTTCCACCGAAAGCAGATCGATATCGCTTTCCCGGTAGAAGGCTCCCTGCTGGGCCAAGGCCAGGCTGGCCTGCTCCAGCGCCGTTTGGGTGCCCTGGGCAGGCGCTTGCGCGGCGGCGTCATGCAGGGTACTCAGCACGCCAGGGGAGCGCGTCACGACCACATTGGCCCGCAATGCCTTGAGGGTTAACGCCGCCCGCTGCTGGTCCAGCGCGCTGGCGTGGTGATTGACCAGTTCATGGAAGGCGCCATGCTCAGCCAGCACCAGGCTCAAGGAGGCCGAGGGCAGGTCTGTGTCGATGTGAGTGTCAATGGCTGCGTCAAGGGCTGCGCTGATGGGGGCAGTAAGTGGCCGCAGCGCTAGCGTGACGGCTTGGCCGGGGCAGGTGCTGGCATCCGCGCCGGGCGCCAGCAGGCACAGTTCGGTGTTGGCCTCTGCTGTGGGTGTCAGCGTTATCCCCGCCCGCTGGGCGGCCTGCTGCAGCGTGTCGAACAGCGGGTGTTCACCGATCAGGGCTAGCTGGGTGAAGGGGGCCGCGTTCTCTACGCCGGGTACCAAGTGAGGGCTTCGGGCGGCAAAAAATAGGTGGATCAGCCCTGCCCGTTGATGGGAGTCCATACAGGCCAGAAACAGTGCCCGCTCCTGGCGCAGGCCCTCTTCCAGCGATGCCGCCTGGGTGCAGGCATCGATGGCTTCGACGATGCGAAACGGCGAAAACAGCTCCGGGACGCTGCGTTCAAGCTGCGCCCGCATGGTGGCAATGGCTTGATGGTTGGCGTCGGGTGCGGGGAGCTGCCCGGTAATACGCGTTGTCTGCTCTCCCGCCAGCACTGCTCGTGCAGCGGCAAGCCCGGCTTCCAGCGGCGTTGCGGCGTCGCTGATGGCATCGAGGATTCCGATGGCATGGGCTTCCGTGGCCTCAACGAAGCGCCCGCTGGTGATGATGTCCAGCGCATTTGCCACACCCGTCAGTCGGGGTAGGCGTTGGGTGCCGCCTGCGCCGGGCAGCAGGCCGAGCTTCACTTCTGGCAGGCCAACACGAGTGCTTGCCAGCGCCACGCGATAGTGACAGCCCAGCGCTACTTCCAGGCCACCCCCCAGCGCCGTGCCGTGCAGCGATGCCACCAGCGGTTTGGGACATGCTTCCAGTTGGCTAATCACGTCTGGCAGAAGCGGCGCCTGTGGCGGTTTGCCAAATTCGCGGATATCTGCCCCGGCGATGAACGTGCGCCCCTCGGCCATGACCACCAGCGCCTGGGCCTGCTGGTCGGCGATGCCTTCTTGCAGCGCGTCGAGCAAACCGCGCCGCACAGCCTGGCTCAAAGCGTTGACCGGTGGGTTGGCGATACTGATGACGCCCACCTCGCCATGCCGCTGGTAGTGAACACTCATGATGGCTCCCGTGTTTCGCTATGTGAAACTAAGCATTGTTATTTGGAATATACATCGATCATGGCGAAAGACGCCGCTGGAGTCAATAATTCAAAACGTTGTTTTGCATTGCGGAACTTATGGCTTCGAATAAAAGGCCGCACAGTGGCGGCCTGGGGTAAAATATGAGGCGAAATATGAAGCGCGGCGTGAGGCAGGCTTGTCGAGGTAGGCCTGGCGATGAGGTGCGCATGGGACACCCACCACGTCAGCGTAAATCAGCTCACCGCTGGCCCTAGAACACCGGGTTCAACTCGGCCTCTTCCAGCGCGGTGCGACGCACCTGCATCCAGCCGTCGATGAACGCCGTTTCGTCTTCGGGGGCATCGGCTTGATACGCTTCCCAGGTCTCCATCAGCAGCTGTTGCCGCGCTATCAGGGCGTTCTGATGGGCCTCCATGGCATCGTTCCACACGCCGGTCTGTTGGTAGTAAGCCACCACGGCATCGTGGAAGGGCACCACCCAGGTCAGGTTCTGGTTTTCCAGCGCATAGCCGCTGGCACCGGGGGCGTTGTCCTTGTAGTCGTCAAAGGACTCCACCAGCGTGGTGATCAGCCCGGTAACGGTTTCCGGTGCCAGGTCGGCGTTACTCACCATGATCGGGTAGGGGTAGCTGGCGCTGGCCAGCGGCTGCTCGGCATCGATACCCGCGCCAGAGGTCACGTCGTGGGGCTGAAAGTAGGGGGCTACCTCCAGCATGCGTGCCCAGCCTGCCTCATCGTCCGTGGGTAGCGCTGGCCACTGCAAGCCGCGTGGGCTGGCCGCCAAGCGCTGGGCCGCCGGAGTGACCGTGGTGGTAATCGCCGCATCGGCACGGCCGCTGATGATGCCGTCGAAGGCGGCGTTGTAACCGGGGAAATCGACACGCTGCACGTCATCCCAGGTCAGCCCGGCAAACGCCAGATAGGCTTCGGCGGCCTTGTTCAGGGCATCGTCGCCACGCAGGTAGGCTAGCCGCTTGCCCTTGAGGTCGGCGATGGAGTCGATCTCCACATCGCCAGCTACCGCCATGCCCAGCCCGAAGCTGGCCATGGCGGTGGAAATGACGCGAATGGGTTGGGGCCCCCAGTCCGGTCCGGCAAACATCATGACGCCTTCCGAGCCGTAGTAGCTGGCAATACCGCAGGCACACAGATCCACGCGGCCGGTTTTGAGCGGCGTCATGCGCATGGTGTCGTTTTCACCGGGAATGACCCGGGACTGAGTGCCATGCTCCTCCTGAAGCAGCTGGCTGATCGCCATGATCTGGGCGTGGCCGCTGGTGCCCGTGCCATACGCCGTCCAGTTCAAGGTGCTGGGCATGGCGCTGGCGCTGCCTGCAGCCAGCAGGCCAGCGGTGACGCTACTGAGGGCGAGGGTAAGCGTTGTTCTTGTGTTCATGATATCTCCTCGTGGTGGGTATCAAGCGTTGGCCGTCAGCGAGCGCTGGTGGTGGCGCTGGCTAAGTCGCGCAAGGACAACCCCTGGCAATAGTGCTGCCGCGGCCAGGCCAATCAACTCCCACTGGCTCAGCGGAACCATACCGCCCCCGGGGAGCGCCAGCAGCAGGCCCGCTATCAGCACCAGAGCACGAATGACCGCCTCTTGCAGCATGCCGTACCCCAGCCGCCCGACGCCCATCAGATAGCCCTGCATGGCCGATGCGAACAGGACGATGCCGATGATGGCCTGGATGAACACGGCGACGATCATCAGAGGCTCGCCCTGCATGATCAGCGCCGGATTGAGGACGAACAGGAAGGGAATGAAGTAGATCACGCTGCCCAGACGCATGGCCTGCAGGCCGGTCTCCATGGGGCGGGCGCCCGCCACCGTGGCGGCGGCAAAAGCTCCCAGCGCCACGGGAGGCGTGATGAAGCTCAGCATGCCCCAGTAGAGAATGAACATGTGCACTGCCATGGGGTCCAGGCCGCCGCCTTGAATCAGCGCCGGGGCCAGCGCCACGGCCAGGAAGATGTAGGCTGCGGTCACGGTCATGCCAATGCCCAGCACGAAGCTGGTGACCGCCCCCATGATCAGCAGCAGCGGTACGCTGCCCCCGGCGATGTTGATGAAGTCGTTGGCAATGGTGCCTGAAAGGCCGGTCATGGAGAGCGCGCCCACCAGCATGCCCACCCCTGCCAGAATGGCGATGAGTTCGGCAAACAGCTTGGCAGCCGAAGATAGCGTGTCGGCAACATCCTTCCATCCCCAGCGGTTCTGGCGGGAAAGCTGGTTGAGTACCAGCAGCAGGGCGGTTGCGTAGAACGGTGCCACCGCTTCGCGCTGCATGACCAGCAGCATCCACACCAGCAGGCCAAAGACGAAGATGAAGTACCAGCCCTCCTTGAGAGTTTGCCAGACCGACGGCAGCTCTGCCGCAGGCAACCCCTTGACATCATGGCGGGCAGCGTAAGCGTCGATCTGGATGAACAGCCCCAGAAAATAAAGAATCGAGGGAATGACGGCGGCCAGCGCAATGGTGGAGTAGGGCACGTCCAGGAACATGGCCATGACGAAGGCGGTGGCGCCCATGACCGGTGGCATCAGCACGCCCCCGGTGGATGCACAGGCTTCGACGCCGCCAGCGAACGAACGGCTCATGCCGATGCGGCGCATGGCGGGGATCGACAGCACCCCGGTGGTCAGCACGTTGCTGATCACGCTGCCGCTCATGGAGCCCATCAGGCCGCTGGAGAAAATCGATACCTTGGCAGGGCCGCCGCGCACATGGCCCAGCAGTGCAAAGGCCAGGTTGATGAAAAACTTGCCGCCGCCGCTTTTTTGCAGCACGACGCCAAACACCAGAAAACCGATGACCAGCCCGGCAAAGGCCTGCAGTGGCACCCCCATGATGCTCTCGGTGCTCATGGTATGGTACATGGCCGTTTCAGACAGGCTGGAAGGAAACGCTTGAATCGGGCCCGGTACGATATCCGCCACCAAGGGGTAAAGAGAGAATAGCCCGGCAATGATGGCAATCGGCAGGCCGCCCGCCCGGCGGGCAGCTTCGATGATGAGAACCCAGTAGGCGTAGCTGGCGTAAATGGCAGTGTCCGGGGCTGAAAATGCCCAGCCGCGCTCGAGAATGGACACCGCGTTATAGACGAAGTAGCCGCCAATCACCAAGGTGATGGCGCTGAGCAGGTAGTCGTACCAGGGGATGGTCTGGTCCTGCTGTCGGCTGAGCATGGGCCATAGCAGAAAGACCAGCGGCAGCAGCAGTGCCACTACTGCGTAATAGAACTGGGTTTCGAGCCCGGTCACGAAGGTGAGCCAGCCCCAGTTGAACAGGTAATCCAGCGTCATCATCATCAGCAGCACGGTGACGGCGGCGGGAACCCAGCGAAGCGCAGGTGGCAGCTCGCGGATTTGGCTGATCTTTTCTTTGACCTGCGGGGCATTAACAGGCGCGGTATCGGTGGTCATAGGGCGTTCCATCAATCAGCTGGGGCGGCGAGCGCCGCCCCGAGGCGAGTTACTCGAAAATCGGCTCGAATCCGGCGTCGGTCAATGCCGAGGCGCGGGCCGCCATCCACTCAGTAGTGAACGCGTCCGAGTCGCTGGGTGCGTCTGCCATGAACGCTTCCCAGGCTTGCAGCAGGACATTTTGCCGCTCGACCAGCTGATCCTGGTGAGCCTGCATATCATCGGTCCATACATCGATTTCCTTGTAGTACTCCACCACCGCATCGTGGAACGGCACCACCCACTGTAGATCCTGGTACTCCAGCGCGTAGCCCACGGCTCCCGGCGCGTTGTCCTTGTAATCGTCGTAATGGTCATTCATGGCTCGAATCAGACCATAGGCGACCTTGTAATCCAGGTCCTGATTGGCCACGACGATGGGATAAGGGTAGCTGGCGCTGGGAACCGGGTTGTCCGCGCTGATGCCGCCCGCGCCTGCGGTGACTTCATGGGGCTGAAAATAGGGGGCAACTGCCGCCATGCGCTCCCAGCCTGCTTCATCGTTTGGGTCGAGTACCGGCCAGCTGATGCCTCTGGGGCTGCTGGCCAGCTGCTGCGCAGGGGGCGTCACGGTCGTCGTGAAGGAGGCATCGACATCACCGGCGATGATGCCGTCGAAGGAGCGGGCGTAACCCGGATAGTCGACGCGCTCCACGTTGTCCCAGGTAAGCCCACCGAAGGCCAGATACGCCTCGGTGCCTTTGTTCAGCGCATCGTCACCACGAATGTAGGCAATGCGCTTGCCAGCCAGGTCCGCCGGGGTTTCAACGCCCAGGTCGCCTGCCACGGCCAATGACAGGCCGAATGACGCCGTGGACGTGGTGATCACGCGCAGCGGCTGTGGGCCCCAGTCGCGATCAGCGAACATCATGACCCCTTCGGCGCCGTAGTAGCTGGCGATACCGCAGGCGCACAGGTCGACACGCCCTTGTTTCAGGGGCGTCATGCGGGAAACGTCGTTGTCGCCGGGTAGTATGCGCACCGAAGAGCCGTAATGGTTCTGCAGCATGTTGCCGATGGCAACGGCCTGGGCGTAGCCGCTGGAGTTGGTGCCGTAGGCCGTCCAGGCCATGGTGCGCGGCAGCTCTATTTCACTGGCGTGGCTGACGGCAGCGCCCAGTAGAGAAAGCGGCAGGGTGGCGATGAGCAGGCGGTGAGCGAATGGATGCATTTTCATGCTCCTTTATTGTGGTTGTGATGGTTGCTATCGGGTTGTTACGCTTTGCTACAATGTGTTTTGCTATGCGGTATTTGATTCTGCTAAGTGGTCAGGTGATAGTAGGTAAGCCAGCAGAGGCTGTCAACGCCGTTTGATGAAGTACCCAAAAATGACGATTGCTAAACGCAAAAAGCCGAGCAATGGCTCGGCTTTTCAATTAATTTTCAATGGCTTGAAAGATTGGGCTATTGGGAAAATTCACGCCAGGCAGCATAGGTGCTCAAAAATACGCGGCCAGACAGCTCTTCGAGAAAGTCGCTCTTTTTCAGTTGATCCATGACCGGCCCCTTGACCTCGGCAAGATGCAGCTTCACATCGGAATCCTTCAGGCGTGCGTTGATGGCATCCAGGCTTTCCAGGGCAGAGGCGTCGATCAAATTGACGGCCGAACAGATCAATACCACGTGTTCCAGCTCGGGTCGGCTGGCCACCAGGTTGTAGACGGTATCTTCGAGGTAGCGGGCGTTGGCGAAGTAGAGGCTCTCGTCGATTCGCAGCAGCGCCGCATTTGGGGTGGTTTCGACATCATGGCGCTCGGTATTGCGAAAATGCTCGGTGTTGGGCACCCGACCTACCAGCGCGCTGTGGGGGCGGCTGGTGCGATAGAGAAAAAGCGCGATGGAGAGCGTGACGCCGCCAATGATACCGGCCTCAATGCCTTCGACCAGGGTCAGCAGAATCGTGACCGCCATGGCGGCAAAGTCACTGCGGGAGTAGCGCCAGGTCTGGCGCAGCATGGGAATGTCCACCAGCGTCAGGATGGAGACCGTGATGGTGGCCGCCAGGGTGGCGATGGGCAGGTAGTAGAGCCAGCCGGTAAACGCCAGCGTCACCAGCCCAATGCCCAGGGCGGCAAAGGCACCTGCGGCTGGGGTTTGCGCTCCCGCATCGTAGTTGATCACGGTGCGCGAGAGACCGCCGGTGACCGGCATGCCGCTGGTAAAACCTGCCGCCAGATTAGCGGCGCCCAGGCCGATCAACTCCTGATTGGGTGAAATGCGTTGGCGGCGTTTGGCGGCCAGCATCTGGCCCATGGAGACCGACTCCACAAATCCCACCAGACTGATCAACAGGGCAGGAATCAATAGCGCCCGCCAGAGCGAGGCGTCTCCCCAGGGCAGGCTGAACGCGGGCAAGCCGCTGGGAATCGTACCCACCACCGCCACACCCTGATAGGCCAGCTGCCAGTGCCAGGTGACCAGCGTCGTGATCAGCACGGCAAATACCGGGCCTGCCTTGGTCAGCAGGTCAGCCAGGGATGCAGGCACGCCTAGCCAGGTCAACGAGCGTTTGCCGTAGCGGCGCAGGGCCACCAGAAACAGCAGCGTCCCCACGCCAATGGTCACCGTATAGGGATTGATGTCAGGCAGGTTGGGCAGCAGCGTCATGAGCCGTTCGACGAGCGTAAAGCCGCTGCTGGCAATCCCCAATAGGCCACCCAGCTGGCTCACCGCAATCAGAATGCCGGAAGCCGTCAGGAAGCCAGAGATGACCGGATGACTCAGGAAGTTACTGAAAAAACCCATTCTCAGGCTGCCCATGACCAGCAGCATCATGCCCGAGAGCAGCGACAGTACCAGTGCGGCTTGCAGGTATTCGGCACTACCGGGGGCAGCCACCGACGAGAGTGCCGCCCCCGTCATCAGTGCGATGATGGCTACGGGGCCTACCGCCAGGGTTCGGCTGGTGCCCAACAAGGTGTAGAGCAGTTGGGGCAGTAGACTGGCGTAAAGTCCTACCACCGCAGGCAGCCCGGCCAGCAGGGCGTATGCCAGCGACTGGGGAATGACCATGACCGTCACGATCAGGCCCGCCATGAGGTCGGCCCCCAGCAGGCGCCGATGATAGTGGGGTAGCCAGGCAAGAATGGGCAAATAGCGCTTCAACATGGTTTCTCGCAGCGTTGGCCATATCAGGAAAAACGGGACCTGCAAAACGGAACATAGTTTAGCCTGTTTAGTTATAAAAATGTCATGCCCACTCGCCTCAAGGCCAAATATTACCTTTTGCTATCCCCCCAAAGTGCTACTTATTTCAAATACGGAACTGGTTAAGCTGGCTGTGTGGTAAACCTCAATATGTATTGCGCCATGACTCGACGATCTCAACAATAAAAGAGTACTCACTATGCGACTGCTTCGCTGGCTGTTACCACTACTGTTGATCAGTGCTGCCGTCGGGATGACCTGGCGGGGAGGTTTCTGGGCGTATGCTGGGCTCGCCAGTGCCCTTGTCGCGGGGGTGGCGCTGGTGGCCGCCGCCCTGTACGAGGTGTACCGTGCCGATCATCAGCGTTTGGTATCGGTGCCCCGCAGTATCAGGCCGATTCAGGACTATGGTGCGCTACGTGGCATGGCGTATCGCCTGATGCATCGCGCCAGCAGTACCGCCATTGCCTCGGCGGAGGTGTCCCACTACGCAGACCTGATGGCCCAACGTCTCGCCAAACAAGAAAACATGGCCAGTGAGGCCTCTTCCAGTATGGGCGCCATCAATGCCGCCATCATGCAGGTTAGCGCCAGCGCGACACAGGTAGCGACCCTGGCCGAAAGTGCCCAGCGGGCAAGTCATGACAACCATGATGCGCTGGCCGATATCATTCAGGACATGACTGATGTGGCCGAGCGCTCCGGCCAGGCGTTAGATATGCTCACCGAGCTGAACGACAAGATCGAACGGGTGCGCAGCGTGACCTCGATGATCGAAGGGGTGGCCGAACAGACCCACTTGTTGTCGCTGAATGCGTCTATCGAGGCTGCCAGGGCCGGCGAGCATGGCCGAGGCTTTGCGGTGGTGGCGGGGGAGGTGCGCGACCTGGCGTTGAAAACGTCCACGGCTACCCAGAGTATCGATGGGCTGGTCAAGGATATGCACCAAAGCGGCCAGAGTGTCGTCAGTACCATGGGCGGGCTGATGACCCGGGTACGTGACCGGGCTCAGGAGATGCAGCAGGTAGGAAGCAGCCTGGCCACCATTACCCAAGAGTTCGACCAGGTGCAGCAGGAAATCACCAACGTGGCGGGTGCCATGGACAGTACGCGGGCCCATAGCCAGACCGTGGCGGACAGCCTCGACCAGCTGGAACACGATGTAGATGAAGGGAACCGCCACATGCACGCCCTTGCCCAGCAAGCTCACGCCTTGATGGAGGCTGCTGAAAGCGTGGATGCAGAGCTGGCCCAGCAGCATCTTGAAGGGCGCCATCAGCAAGTATTCAAGGTGGCTCGACAAACCGCTGACCAGATTGGCAAGCTGTTCGAAAAGGCCTTGAGCCGAGGCGAGCTATCAGAGGCCGCGCTGTTCCATCCGGATTATGCGGTGATCCCCGGGACCCAGCCGCCGCTTTATCATACCGGCTTCGATGCCTTCACCGACCAGCAACTGCCCGCCCTTCAGGAGCCGCTGTTGGCAGGTCACGGCCTGAGCTACGCGATTGCCTGTGACCGCAATGGCTATGTGCCCACCCATAACGCGGCGGTGAGCCGTGAACCCACTGGCGACCCGCAACACGACCTGAAATATTGCCGCAGCAAGCGCATTTTCGATGACCCTACCGGTCGCCGCTGTGGTGCCCATGAGCAGCCGCTGCTGCTGCAAACCTACAAGCGCGACACGGGCGAGATCATGCACGACCTGTCGGTTCCCATTCATGTGCACGGCAAGCACTGGGGTGGCTTCCGTGTGGGCTATCAGCCTGAGCAAGCCGCACAGCTTCAAGCCGTTGAGCAGGCACCTGCCTCGCTGCCCTCAAGCGGCCGCCTGGCGCGGTCGTGTTTGCCAGGACGACCATGAATAAAGCGCCAGGCCTGTCCAGATCATCAGAAACGTGACGAGCTGAATCAGGCCCAGCGGCTCTCCAAACACAGTCAGTGCAATCAAAAACTGAATGCTGGGGTTGATGTACATCAAGAACCCCAGGGTGGCCAGCCGCAAGCGGCGTGCGGCCCCGGCAAACGCCATCAGCGGCAGGGCCGTGAGGATGCCGCTGGCTACCAGTAACGCCGACATGGGCGCGTCGTGCAGGAAGTGTGACGTGCCTTGCCAGCTCATCCAGCTCAGCGCCAACAGGGCCAGCGGGAAGAGCAGCAGTGTTTCCACGAACAGGCCAGACAGCCCATCCAGCGGCACCTGCTTGCGAAAGAGCCCATAACTGCCGAAACTCAGCGCCAGCAGTAGGCTGATCCACGGCAACTCCCCCAGCATGACGAATTGCACGGCAATCGCCAGGCTGGCGAGACCAAGCGCCACCAGCTGTAGTCGGGCCATCACTTCTCTGAGCACCAGCATGCCCAACGCAACGTTGACCAGCGGGGTGAGAAAGTAGCCCAGACTGGCTTGCAGCACCTGCTTGCTCTCCACGGCATAGATGTAGATGCCCCAGTTGAAGGCAATCAGCAGCGCGCAGGCGAGCACCCTGCCCAGGCGTCTGGGCTCGACCAGCGCGGCCACCACCGGAGGCCAGCGACGCAGGACGCTGATCAGCCCGACCAGGAACAGGCATGACCACAAAATGCGGTGGATCAGAATTTCAAAGGCGGGTATTCCATCGAACAACGCAAAGAACAGCGGAAAACAACCCCACATGGTATAGGCGGTCAAACCGAACATGACGCCCTTGACCGCTTCAGGGTCTCTGGGTGCAGATGGAAGCATAGCAGCCTCATTAACTAAAAATGCTAATCTAGCACACAATCGGCCAAGACATTGATGCAAAGGAGGCATGGCATGAGCCAACTGAAAACCAGCCTGGTGCAGTGCGATTTGCGCTGGGAAGACCCCCACGCCAACCACACGCATTTGGCCAAACTGCTGGGCGACCTGGATAGCCGGGACACGGACTTGATCGTGCTGCCCGAAATGTTCGCCACCGGCTTTACCATGAACTCTCGCGAGATGGCCCAGCCCATGGCCGAGAGCCAGAGCGTGGCCTGGCTGCAAGCGCAAGCGCAGGCTCGAGGTTGCGTGATGACCGGTAGCGTGGCCGTCGTGGAGGATGGCCAGTACTACAACCGCATGGTATGGGCAACGCCCGACGGCGAACTGCGCTACTACGACAAGCGTCACCTGTTCCGTATGGCGGGAGAGCATGAGCGATACGGCATGGGGTCGGCACGGCAGATCGTCGAACTCAAGGGATTCAAGCTGCAGCTCAGCGTTTGCTACGACCTGCGGTTTCCCGTGTGGATGCGCCAGCAGCCAGCAGAAGGCGAGCATTTCGAGTATGATGCCGTGCTGTGCGTGGCTAACTGGCCCGCCCCTCGTCGCCATCCGTGGCGCACGCTGCTGCAAGCACGCGCGGTGGAAAACCTCGCCTACGTGATAGGCGTCAATCGTGTGGGCGAAGACGCCAAGGGGCTGGCCTATAGCGGCGACTCCATGCTGGTCGATTTCAAGGGTGAACCGCTCATCGACCATCCTGCCCATACCGCGTTCATCGATACCGGAACGCTCGACAAGACGGAACTGGATGCCTTTCGTGACAAATTTCCTGCCTGGCAAGATGCCGATCGCTTTTCGCTACTGCCAGGAGTGGGCCAATAATGCGCCTTGATCGTTTTTTGAGTGAAACCTCTGCGCTGACCCGCAGCCTCGCCAAGCGCGCCTTGAAAAATGGCGAAGTGACGCTGAATGGCGAGCCCATCAAGCAAGCCGCCACCCATATCGACACGGCCCAGGACGAGGTGCGTCTGAATGGCGAGCGTCTCGAGCTGGTGGGGCTGCGCTATATCATGCTGCACAAGCCCAAGGACGTGGAGTGTACTGCACGCCGGGGACTGTATCCGCGGGTCATCGATATCATCGATGAGCCCAAGGTAGAACGCCTTCAGCCGGTAGGGCGCCTGGATGTGGACACCACCGGACTGCTGCTATTGACCGATGACGGGCAGTGGTCCCACCGAGTGACATCGCCGCGCCACCGCTGTGCCAAGGTGTATCTCGCCGAACTGGCCGAGCCCATGGAAGGTGAGGTAGCTCAGCAGGCGGTCGAGCGCGTGGCCGAAGGCCTGCTGCTCGAAGGTGAAGAGACCCCCACCCAGCCGGCCACGCTGCGTTTCATTACCCCGCAGCAGGCAGAGCTGACCATTACCGAAGGCCGCTACCATCAGGTAAAGCGGATGTTTGCTGCCTTGGGCAACCACGTCGAGGCGCTCCATCGGCACTCGATCGGTAGCCTCGCGCTGCCCGATGATTTGGCACCGGGCGAGTGGCGGGCGCTGACCCAGCAAGAGATCGACAGCTTTTAAACGGGCCATATTTATACCGTTATCTTGTCTGGCCTGAAAATAGTAACCACGCCTTTGAATGTTTTCAGGCGCTGGCGGAGAGGCTCGGGTCGAGCGCTATCCGCCAGCGATGGCTTTTGCCAGAAATGCCCTTCGTGATCTGACTCTCAGTCAGATCATGAAAGGTGGGCCGCACTCAAAAGCGCTTGGGTATACGGGTGGCGAGGGTTGGCCAGCACGTCAAGACAATCCCCCTGTTCGACCACCTCGCCATCTTTCAACACCATGATGCGGTGTGCCATGGCGCGGACGACGGCCAGGTCGTGGCTGATGAACAGATAGCTGAGCTGCCGCCTGGCCTGCAGTTCCCGCAGTAGCGTGACCAGCTGCTTTTGCACGGTGCGGTCCAGGGCAGAGGTGGGCTCGTCGAGGACCAGCAGCTCGGGCTCCAGGATGATGGCCCGGGCCACGGCAATACGCTGGCGTTGGCCGCCTGAAAACTCGTGAGGGTAGCGGTCGGCACAGCTTTCGGGCAGGCCGACTTCCTTCAGGGTCTGGCGGACGCGCTCGCGGACCTCGCTGTCGCTCAGGCGCGGAAAGTGAAAGCGCAACCCTTCGCTGACGATGTCGAACACGGGCATGCGTGGAGAAAGCGCGCCGTAGGGGTCCTGAAACACCATCTGCAGCCGATGGCGCTGGCGACGCAGAGCGTCTCCCGTCAGCTCGCTCAGCCGTGCATCGCCCAGGCTGACATCTCCCTCACTGGGCACTAGCCGCATGATGGCCGAGGCCAGCGTGGTCTTGCCCGACCCGGATTCGCCCACGATGCCCAGGGTTTCACCGGGCGCTATGTGCAGATCGGTGGTTTTCAGCGCTTCGAAAGCCGGGGGCTGGCGCTGGAACAGCCGCGTCTTGGGTCGTTTGAAGCTGACGCGCAGCTGGCGGGCGCTCAGCAGGGCAGCATTGCTGAGCGGCGCTGCAGGTCGGCCCTCCGGCTCGGCGGCGATGAGTGCTCGGGTGTAGTCGCTTTGCGGGTTGGCGAAGACCTGTGCGACGGGCCCGGTTTCTTCTACCTTGCCGCGATACATCACGCAGACACGATCGGCATGACGCCGCACCAGGTTGAGGTCGTGGCTGATCAGCAGCAGCCCCATGCCGTGGTGATCGCGTAGCTCCTTGAGCAATGCCAGAATTTCCTGCTGTACCGTGACGTCCAGCGCCGTGGTGGGTTCGTCGGCAATCAACAGTGCGGGGTTGTTGGCGATGGCCATGGCGATCATGACGCGCTGGCGCTGGCCTCCCGAGAGCTGGTGAGGCCAGGCGTCCAGCAGCTCGTCTGGGCGGGGCAGTTTGACCTGCTCCAGCAGAGTACGCGCCCGCTGCCTGGCCGCTTGTCCGCTCAACCCTTGATGCAAGCGCAGGGTTTCCCCTATCTGCTTGCCAATGCGATGCAGCGGGTTGAGCGATGTCATCGGCTCCTGAAAAATGAACCCGACGCGGTTGCCCCGCAGCGTGTTCCAGTCGCGCTCACGCAGCTGGCTCACGTCACGGCCTTCCAGCAGGCGCTGGCCAACGACCTGGGCATTGCTGGGCAGCAAGCCAATGGCGCCCAGCGCGGAGACCGACTTGCCCGAGCCGGACTCTCCGACGATGGCCAGGGTTTCCCCCGCATTCAGCGACAGCGACAGTTTGTCGACCACCACCTGGCCATCGAACGCCACGCTGAAGTCGTTCAGGTGCAGCAGAGGGGCAGAGCTAAGTTCAGACATGGGCGGCTTCCCGGGCAGCATTGGCGCCTTGCTTGACGTGGCGAGGGTCGAAGGCATCCCGCAGGCCCTCACCGATGAATACCAGCAGTGACAGCATGATGGCCAGCGTCATGAAGGCCGTGATGCCGAGCCAGGGCGCATGCAGGTTGTTCTTGCCCTGTGCCGCCAGTTCACCCAGCGAGGGGGCGCCAGGGGGCAAGCCGAAGCCCAGAAAGTCGAGTGCCGTCAAGGTGCCGATGGCGCCGGTAAAGATGAACGGAATGAATGTAAGCGTTGCCACCATGGCGTTGGGCAGGACATGGCGCCACATGATGAGTCGGGAAGGAAGCCCCATGGCCTTGGCAGCCCGCACGTACTCCAGGTTACGGGCGCGCAGGAATTCGGCGCGCACGATATCCACCAGACCTAGCCAGGAAAACAGCAGCATGATGCCCAGTAGCCACCAGAAACCCGGCTGCACGAAGCTGGCCAGAATGATCAGCAGGAACAGCACCGGCAGCCCGGACCATATTTCCGTGAAACGCTGGCCGATGAGATCCACCTTGCCGCCGAAATAGCCCTGCAGGCCACCGGCAATGACTCCGATGACCAGCGAGCCTGCGGTCAACACCAGCGCGAAAGCCACCGAGAGGCGAAAGCCGTAAATCACCCGGGCCATGACATCGCGCCCTTGATCATCGGTGCCCAGCCAGTGGCGCCCATCGGGTGGGGCCGGGGAAGGACGGCTCATCTGCATATCGAGGGTTTGATACGAAAAGGGGATGATGGGCCATAGCGCCCAGCCATGGTCGCTGATCTGCTGTTGGATGAACGGATCGAGATAGTCGGTTCGGGTGGGCAAAAAGCCGCCGAACTCGGTTTCCGGATAGTCGACCAGCAAGGGAACGTACCACTGCCCTTCGAACTGCATCACGATGGGTTTGTCGTTGGCGATCAGCTCCGCGAACAGGCTGATGATGAACAGTACGCCAAACAGCCACAGCGAGATGCGTGCCCGCCGGTTGGCCTTGAACGCCGCCCAGCGCCGCCGGGTAATCGGGGAAAGGCGGGAGGAGATGGCGTGCATATCAGGACTCCCTGGAGGCGAAATCGATACGTGGGTCGACCCACACGTAGGTCAGGTCGGAAATCAGCTTGAGCACCAGCCCGATGACGGTATACAGGAACAGGGTGCCGAAGATGACCGGGTAGTCGCGTTGCATGACCGCCTCGAAACCCAGTAGCCCCAGGCCATCCAGCGAGAAAATCACTTCGATGAGTAGCGCACCGGTAAAGAAAATGCCGATCATCGCCGACGGTAGTCCGGCAATGATGATCAGCATGGCATTACGAAACACGTGACCATACAGGATACGCTGCTCGTCGGCGCCCTTGGCGCGCGCCGTCAACACATACTGCTTGTGGATTTCATCCAGGAAGCTGTTCTTGGTCAGCATGGTGAGCGTGGCGAAACTGCCGATGGCGGCGGCCAGTACCGGTAGCGTGATATGCCAGAAATAGTCCTTGATTTTGCCCCAGGTGGAGAGGTCGGCAAAATCGGGGGAAGTGAGGCCTCTCAGCGGGAACCAGTCCAGATACGAGCCCCCCGCAAACAGCACGATCAGCAGGATGGCGAACAGAAAGCCCGGGATGGCGTAGCCGACGATGACGAGCCCTGAGCTCCACACGTCGAATCGAGACCCGTGACGCAGCGCCTTGCGAATGCCTAGCGGAATCGAAATCAGGTAGACCAGCAGGGTGGTCCACAGGCCCAGCGAGATGGAAACCGGCAAGCGCTCGATCATCAGCTCGATCACCGGGCGGTCGCGAAAGAAGCTGGTGCCAAAATCGAAGGTCAGATAGTCCAGCATCATGCCGATAAAGCGCTCATGGGCGGGTTTGTCGAACCCGAACTGCTGCTCCAGCTGTTCGATGAAGCGTGGGTCGATACCGCGCGCGCCACGGGAGTCATCGCTTACCTGGATATCGGCACCGCCCATGTCCAGGCGCGTGCTGGCCATGGCGTCGGCTCCTTCGAAACGGGCCAGCATCTGGTCGATAGGCCCTCCCGGCGCTGCCTGAACGATCACGAAGTTCAGCAGCATGATGCCGAGCAGTGTCGGAATCATCAGTAGCAATCGACGAAGTGTGTAGCGTGCCAAGGTGCACCCCATGAAATGAGAGTTGAGCGGTTGTCTTGTTCTGCGTTCAGCGGCGGTTGCGACGCTCCAGCGCAGCTTCGCGCTCACTGTCGACCCACCAGGCATCCAGGTCCATGGCGTAGGCGGGTGCCGGGTCGGGATAACCAAACTTGTCCCACACGGCAATCCGGGTTTCCCCCGAGTGGTAGTGGGGAATCACATAAAAGCCCCAGCGCAGCACACGGTCCAGCGCGTGGGTAATGGTATCGAGGGTTGCTCGATCCTCGGCGCGAATCAGCTGTTCCACCAGCGAGTCCACGGCCGGATGCGCCAGAGCCATACGGTTACGACTCTGCGGTGACTCGGCGGCCGCGCTGGTCCAATAATCGCGCTGCTCGTTGCCGGGGTTGTTGGATTGGGGGAAGTGGCTGATGACCATGTCGTAATCGTAGCTGCGCACGCGGTTCAGGTACTGGTTGATATCGACGATGCGCATGGAGGTCTGGATACCCAGGCGCGCCATGTTACGCAGCATGGGCTGGACCACGCGCTCCATGCCGGAGTCGTACATCAATACTTCCAGACTTAGCGGGCGCCCCGTCTGCTCGTTGACCAACACGCCATCCTCCACCACATACCCTGCGTCTTCCAGCAGCGTCAGCGCACGCCTGAGTCGCTCGCGTAGCTCGACAGGCTGCTCGATGGGCAGCGGGTCGGTAAACAGCCGCTCGGATCGATGCGATGCCAGCAGCTCGTCACGGAAGGGCTCCAGCAGCGCCAGCTCTTCTTCGGTAGGCAGGCCGACGGCTTCCATCTCGGAGTTTTGAAAGAAGCTCTCGGTACGATAATACGTGCCGTAAAAAATATTGGTGTTCAGCCACGGAAAATCGAAGGTGAGGCTCAGCGCCTCGCGTACCCGTGGGTCCTGGAATTTCTCGCGCCGCAGGTTGAACACGAAGGCCTGCATCATCGAGGGATTGACATCGGGAACGGTAATCCGTTTGACCTGCCCCTGGCGATAGGCCGGAAAGTCGTAGCCAATCGCCCAGGTGGCGGCGCGGGCATCGATACGAAAATCGGTCAAGCCCGCCTTGAAAGCCTCCCAGGCGATATCACGATCCCGATAGTACTCGTAGGTGATGCGGTCGATGTTATAGCGCCCGACATTGACGGGAAGGTCCTTGCCCCAGTAATTGTCGTCGCGCTGGTAGACGATGCGACGGCCAGGGTCGACCTCGCTGATGCGGTAGGGGCCAGACCCCGGATGGGCCGCCAGGGTGGGGGCGGTAAAGTCGCGCGGTTCCCAGTAATGGCGCGGCAAGATCGGCAGCTGCGCGACGATCAAAGGCAGTTCTCGGGACTGGGTGTCATTGAACTCGAAACGCACCTGATGCTCATTGATGGCCGTGACCCGTTCGACCCCCGCGTAGTAGCTGGCGTAGAAAGGGTTGCCCTGTTCGCGCAGCAGGTCAAAGGTGAACACCACATCGTAAGCGGTGACCGGCTCACCATCCTGAAAGCGTGCCTGCTCGTGCAGGTCGAACTCGATCCACTCGCGCTCAGGGTCCAGGCGCACGCCACGGGCCAGCAGGCCATACAGGCTGAACGGCTCGTTGGGGTTGCTGGCCATCAGCGTGTCGTAAATTTGTGAAATGCCGGTGGCCGGAGTACCGCGAATGATGAAAGGGTTGGTGGAGTCGAAACTGCCACCCACGGCGGTATGGGTGATGGAGCCGCCCTTGGGAGCCTGCGGGTTGACGTGGGGGAAGTAGGCAAAGTCTTCGGGCAGCTCAGGGCTATCGTAAAGCGATAGCCCGTGCACCGTGGGGACGGGAACACCACTCTCACCTAGCGGTGAAGCCCATAGAGTGGCACTCAGCAATAGGCCACTGACCAGTAGGACTGCTTTTGACAACAACTCACCGCGTGGCATTGGTAACGTCCTGTAGTGGCAAAACCGGAGGTGATCACGGGGGGCTGGTCGCGCTAGCCATCCGATAACGAGAGCAACTGACCGGGCTGCAGGGCTTCTGGGCGATCCAGCCCATTCCACCTGATTAAATCTTGCTGATCAAGATTATAGCGCGCGGCAATTGTGGAAAGATTGTCACCGCGTTCAACGCGGTGTACGGAAGGGGAGTTTGCCGCCGCGTAGCTGCCGCTTGTCTGCGATAGCTGCGCCAGCACCTGGGTGTCCACTTCCTCGGGTACCAACAGTGTTTGAGCGCTGTTGGGGTCGATGCTGCCATTCAGCAGGCCCGGGTTCAGCTCGGCCAGGGCCGACTGGCTGACATCCAGCAAGCGAGAGGCTTGTGCCAGGCTGACGGGCTGCTCCAGCTGTACTTTGGCGAAGGCCGGTTCCGCGTGAATGTCAGGCAAACTGACGCCGTAACGTTCAGGATTGTCGATGATGGTGGCAATGGCTTTCAATTTGGGAACGTACTGCATGGTCTCGTTGGGTAGCGCCAAATCCCAGTAGTGGCCCGCCATGCCCTGATTCTGAGCCTGCTGGCGAGCACGATTGACTGTGCCAGCGCCGGCATTGTAAGCCGCCAGGGAGAGCATGATGTCGCCTTCGTACCACTCGTCGGCCTGCATTTCCAGGTAGTTGAGCGCTGCATCCGTGGAGGTCACCACGTCCAGGCGGCCATCGTACTGACCGTTGCGAACCAGGCCCAGTGCATCACCGGTGCCGGGCATGAACTGCCATAATCCGGCGGCACCCATATGGCTGCGGGCGCTGGGGTCGAAAGAGCTTTCGACAAAGGGGATCAGGGCAATTTCACCGGGCAGGCCTCGCTCGGATACCTGTTGGGCAATCCAGGCAAGCCAAGGCGTGGCACGCTCGGTGATCGAAGCGATATTCTGGGGGCTGGCGCTGTAGAATTGAATCCACTCGTCTACCCGTGCCTGGGCATCGGCGGGCAGGTGCTTCTCCTGCCACTGAAAACTCGAGCGCAGGATGCTCCAGGCGTCCTGGGGTTGCAGTTCGAGAGCTTCCCAGAAGTGGTGCTGAAACGCAGTGGGTCGGGCCGTCAAGGCATCCTCGGCATCACCTAGCGCAGAGGAGTCGGTATTGCTGGTGTGGGAGCCCCATTGGGGATCCGTGGCAGAGGCTTGAGTATTCGCAGCGGCGGCCAAAAAAAGGCCCATAATAACCGTACTGCCGGCGCTCAATAGCAAGCGCTGGCGAAGCGTTCGATAAGTCATAGTGTGTTCGTTTCTATTCGATAGCGTTCTTAAAAACGGTTCTTCCACTCACGCAGAGTGGTGAACGTAGCGAGTTCGTCGTCATTTGCCCCTTGCATGCCTGCGGCTTGGCGCACACTTTCGGTACCGACACGCAGGTAGGGGTTGATCGTCAGCTCGCGTCCTATCGTGCTGGGTAAGGTGGGCCTGCCTAGCGCCCGGGCCTTTTCGCACTCCTGTTGTGCGCGTGTTACAGCATCGTTTTCAGGATCCGCAGCACGTGCAAAGCTCAGATTTGCCTGAGTATATTCATGCGCTGCAAAGACCAGTGTTTCCTGGGGGAGTTCCGCAAGACGACGCAATGAAGTCAGCATCTGCTCTGGTGTGCCTTCGAAAAGGCGGCCACAGCCGGCATGAAACAACGTGTCGCCACAGAAAAGAAGGGCGGGGATACCTGGCGTAAAGTAGCTGATATGATCGAGCGTATGGCCTGGGGTTTCCATCACTTCGAAGGCGCGGCCCAGTACTCTTACCTGCTCGCCCTCGCCGACGCGCTGGTCGATACCCTGAATATCCGGGTTGTGCGGGCCAATCACCATGGGCGAGTAGCGCGCTTTCAGTGCCGCCAGCCCGCCGGTGTGGTCATGATGGTGATGGGTGATCAGGATCGTATCGAGGGTCAGGGATTCCCGCTCGAGGAAATCGATCACGGGAGGCGCTTCACCGGGGTCCACCACGCAGACGCCTTGACTGTTATCCTGTCTTATCAGCCAAATATAGTTGTCGCTTAAGGCGGGTATCGGTGTCACGCTCATCATGGGCGAGATCCCTCGGAGTTTGTCAGACCTGCTTGAAAAATTTGCCGTGCGCTGCGTAGCGTGGCAGCGCGCCCCTCAAAAGCCCAATACTGTGGAGGCAAGTGCCGTTCATGTCAAATTCGCCCAATGCACCGCGCCTTGCCCACTCGCTTGCAGAGGCGCGAGCCTACTGGCAGACAGACGCTGGGCGCGCTTTGTGGGATGCGCAGCGTGCTTGCCTTGGGCCCGTGGTGGAAGGCAGAAAAGGTGGGCACAGCCTGGAGATGGGCATGGCCCCGCCATTGATGACCATGTCCGGCATTGCTCATCAAGTGGTCTGGGCGCCCAGCAGAGAGGCCGCCCAGAGTGAATCCACCCTGATTTGCCCCCCGGAACAGCTGGCACTCCCGGACCGCTGTCTGGACGTCATGGTGATTCATCATTGGCTCGAATATTTGCCGGATGCGCACCACACGCTCCAGGAAGCCGCGCGGGTCACGGCAGACAACGGCGTGCTGGTGCTGTTTGGCTTCAATCCAGTGGGCCTCAACGGGCTCAGTCGCCGGTGGCGCAAGGCCGAGTATCCTTGGCAAGGTCAGTGGCGCACGTTGAACCGCTTGCGGGACTGGCTCGCGTTTGTCGATTTCGAGGTGGAGCGCGTAGACTACTGCTGTTTTCGTGGCCCCATGAGCACCACTTGTCGCGAACGCTGGGAGCGGCTTGGCCGACGCCACAACATGCCGCTGGGTGAGAGTTACATGATTCAGGCGCAGCGTCGGCAGCGTCATGCTCCCATTCAACGCGTCAAGTTTGGTTTGCGTACGCCGGTTTCATCATCGATCGGTGCCACACGCACCAGCGCAGCCGCCCGGCTACCCGCTGGAAAACGTTGTATAGAAAAGGATAGTGAGCGTGAGTAACCAAGCAGCCAATGGGCTGCCCCGTGTCACGGTGTATACCGATGGGGCGTGTCGTGGCAATCCTGGCCCCGGCGGATGGGGAGTGCTGCTGGTCAGCGGTACCCATGAGAAGACCTTGAAAGGCTTCGAAGCGAACACCACCAATAATCGTATGGAATTGATGGCGGCCATCATGGCGCTGCGCACGCTCAACAAGCCCTGTGATGTGGCGTTGTGGACCGATTCGCAGTACGTTCGCCAAGGCATTACCCAGTGGATTCACAACTGGATGAAACGTGGCTGGAAAACCGCCTCCAAGCAGCCGGTGAAAAATGCCGAGCTCTGGAAATCCCTGCATGAAGAGACCCAGCGCCATCGTGTCGAATGGCACTGGGTCAAAGGGCATAGTGGCCACCCCGGTAACGAGCGCGCCGACGCCTTGGCCAACGAGGCCATTGATGAGCACCAGAGGAGCAAGACCCCATGCGCCAAGTAATTCTGGATACCGAAACGACTGGTATCGACCCCAAGGATGGCCACCGTCTGGTAGAGATTGGCGCCGTCGAAATGGTCAATCGGCGGTTTACCGGGCGCACGTATCACCAATACATCAACCCTGAGCGTCATATCGATGCCGAGGTGGTGGCCGTCCACGGCATCGATGATGCCAAAGTAGCCAACGAGCCGGTATTTGCTCAGATTGCCGACGCGTTCTGGGCCTTCATCGATGGGGCCGAGCTGGTCATTCACAACGCGCCGTTCGACGTGGGCTTCATCGACCACGAACTGAACATGCTCAACAAGCGGCGCAAGTCGCCGATACTGGGGCCGGTCAGGGAGCACTGCCGTATCCTGGACACGCTGGTCATGGCCCGCGAAATGCACCCTGGCCAACGCAACAATCTGGACGCGCTCTGCAAACGGTACGACATCGATAACGGCCACCGAGTGCTTCACGGGGCCTTGCTGGATGCGGAAATTCTGGCCGATGTCTACCTGGCGATGACCGGTGGGCAAACGGCGTTGACCCTGGATGCCGAGAGTGGCAATGACCAGCGCGAAGAGCGCCAGGCCAACGAAGGGCTGTCGGTTCAGCGGCTGTCGTTGGCGCCAGGTCAGCTACGAGTGATTCGCCCCAGCGCAGAAGAGCAGGCCGCTCATCAGGCAAAGTGTCAGGCGCATCAACTGCGTTGGCTGTCGGCAAGCGGCGAGAGTGGTACGGCCGATGCTTAGGCGTGAAATCCCGCACCATGCGCGTGAAGGCCGAGTGATTCGCGTCGCGCGCAGTCACATTGCGCCGGCACCGCTGGTGGGTGAGCTATCCCCGCTTCAGCCCCATCAACCCTGGGACGAGCACATGCAGCCCTTGTGCTACTGGCATGATGAGCCCGTGGCCTTGCAGCTGGAGAGTGAGCCTGGGGATGCCTGGATAGAAGGGCGCCAGTGGTTGGCAGAGCTGCCAGCTTCTTGGTTTAGCCTGCTGGCCACGGCATTGCAGGTAGGCGCCTGGCTGGAAAACCACCGTTTTTGTAGCCGCTGCGGTGAGCGGGCATCCAAGCTGGAAGCCGAGTTCGCCATGCACTGCTATGCGTGCGGGCATCGCAACTACCCGCGAATTTCACCCTGTATCATCACGCTGGTGACCCGGGGTGAAGCCATGCTGCTGGCGCGCAGCCCGCGTTTTCCGCCCGGCCGCTACTCTACCCTGGCGGGGTTCATCGAGCCGGGGGAGTCGGCAGAAGAGGCCGTGCATCGGGAAGTGTTCGAAGAGGTAGGCGTGCACGTGGACCAACTGCGCTACCACCACAGTCAGGCCTGGCCTTTCCCGCATTCGCTTATGCTGGGCTATTTCGCCGAGGCCACGACCCAGCGAATCACCATCGATGGGGTCGAAATCAGCGATGCCGCCTGGTTTTCGCCGCGGCAGCTGCCTGCGCTGCCGCCGCCGTACTCTATTTCACGGGATTTGATCGAGACGCATCTGGCCCGTTGGCGCTGATGGCTTACTTGGCCGGGAACAGGCTGGTCAGCTTGGTGGCCAGCATGACGTTGCCGGTCGCCTTGAGCTTGCCGGTCATGAACGCGGTCATGCCGTTGATGTCGCCACTCATGATGCCCTTGAGGGTATCGGTGCTCAGGCTCAAGCTCACAGACGGGTCGTCGTGCTCGCCTTCATGCACCCCCAAGCTACCGTCCTGAACCGAAAGATAGTGGCTGCCAGCATCGGAAAAATGAAACTGGAAGACTTCGTTCATGCCTTTGGCTGCGTCGGGATTAAAACGAGATTGCAGTTTTTCAAGCGTATTGGATGACATAAGGTATGCTCACGTAACGAGTTGGTGCGGATTGACGTTATCTCACGAGAGTATTTCAAACAGTTGTTTTAATCAAGCCTCGTTGACACTTCCTCACAATCTGCGGATAAAGCCTGTACATTAATACTTTCCAGCGTTTAAAAATACCTGAGGAGACGAATCATGGCGGAATGGTTGGTGGAAATGGGCACCTTCCTGCTGCAAACCACGCTGGTATTGGCAGCAGCGGCAGCGTTGCTGATGCTGGTGATGCGTAGCAAGGAGTCCCCGTCATCGGGGCTGAAGTTGCAGGTGGAATCACTGAACGATCAGCGTCGAGCCCGTGGCCGACGGCTGCGAGTCAGTACCACCGAGCAGGGCGCCCGCAAGAAACTGATCAAGGCCTTTCGTCAGGAAGAGAAAGCGCGGCAAAAGGCGGCCAAGCAGGGTAAGAATCCCTCTGATTCTGTTCAAAAAGTGTGGGTGCTGGATTTCCATGGCGATATCAAGGCCTCCCAGGCTGAAACCTTTGCCCAGGAAGTGTCGGCGGTGATCGAGGTGGCCACTGCCAGTGACGAAGTGGTGGTGCGCCTGGAGTCAGCCGGTGGGTTGGTGCACGCCTATGGCCTGGCGTCGGCCCAATTGGACAGACTGCGAGAAGCAGGGCTCACCACCACGGTGTGTATCGATAAGGTCGCGGCCAGCGGTGGCTACATGATGGCGTGTACCGCTCACCACATCAAAGCGGCCCCGTTTGCGGTCATTGGCTCCATCGGCGTCGTGGCCCAGGTGCCCAATATTCATCGTTTGCTCAAACGCAACGATATCGATGTGGAGTTGCTCACTGCCGGCAAGTACAAGCGTACTTTGACGATATTGGGAGAAAACACCCAGGAAGGGCGTGAGAAGTTCATTGATGACTTGGAGAATACCCATCGCCTGTTCAAATCTTTCGTTGCCAGCCACCGTCCCGAGATGGACATCGAACAGCTGGCCACGGGAGAAATCTGGTACGGCAGCGAAGCGCTGGAAAACAAACTGGTGGACAGCGTAGGCACCAGCGAAGCCTACCTGGTCGAGCGCATGGCCGATGCGCAGGTATACCGGGTGAAGCTGGAGCCGCCGAAAACCATGGGGCGCAGGTTTGGCCTTGCAGTGTCGGCGGGTATCGAAAATGCGCTGGTGAAAGCGTTGGGGGTGATCGAATCAGCCGGTTGGCTGCGTCGTTGACCTGAAAAAATCAGGCCGCATAGTGTTGGGCCAGGGTGCTGATGATCGCCCTGGCACTGTCACTGTTGAGCGAGTAATAGATGGTTTGTGATTCGCGGCGCGTCTCGACCAGTTTGTCGCGCCGTAGAATGGCCAAATGCTGGGAGAGCGCGGACTGGCTCAACGCCAGCTGTTGATTGATCTGCGTGACAGACAGTTCCGTTTCTGCCAGCAAGCAAAGGATTTGCAAACGTTTTTCATTGGCCAGGGCCTTGAGCAATTGAGTGCCTGCCTCAATGGCGAGTCCATTGTGTTCCAGAAGGCGTGCAGCGGCGCTAGTAGAAGCAGACATGAAACTCTCCTTGCCTACACTGTGGTGACAGCGTTGTTATTGATTATGTAGCCATCGTCGCGTCGCGAGGATTTGGTTGTTGAATGATCATTAATTTAGCGCTTTTTGTCCAAAACCACGTTTAACGTTCTATCAATGATAAGTGCTGATTTTTTGTCGACAATTGGTGTTTTTTGCTTTTGCTTTGGTCGAATTTAAGCCGATAGTATGAGGGTGAAAGCATGCTTTGCTTTGTAGAGTGTCAACAATCAAGCTCACAACAATGACAAGGCCACCATGAATCGTTATCACTCCGTTTACCGCCAGTCGGTGGAACAGCCAGAAGCGTTCTGGGCCGAGCAGGCTCGCAAGCTGCCCTGGTTCACCCCTCCCAGCACCATCCTCAGTTACGACGAGCAGCAGCACGCCCGCTGGTTCGGCGATGGTGTGCTCAATATCTGTCACGCCGCCATCGACGTGCACGTAGAGCAGGGCCGCGGCGAACAGGCGGCCATTTTCTGGGACTCGCCGGTCACCCGCTGCAAACAGACGCTCACTTACCGTCAGCTGCGTGACCGAGTCGCCAAGGTAGCCGGTGGCTTGGCACAGCTGGGCGTCACCCAAGGTGACCGGGTGATCATCTACATGCCCATGGTGCCCGAGGCGCTGATTGCCATGTACGCCTGTGCCCGCCTGGGCGCGGTGCACTCCGTGGTCTTTGGCGGCTTTGCCCCCCACGAGCTGGCAGTACGCATCGAAGATGCCGAGCCCAAGGTGGTGATTGCGGCTTCTTGCGGGGTCGAGGTCGATAAGGTGCTGCCTTACAAGCCCATCGTGGAGCGTGCCATCGAGCTGAGCAGCTTCAAACCACAGGCGTGCGTGGTGTTCCAACGCGATGCCCACCGGGCCGAGCTGCAGCCGGAGGATCACGATTGGGCGACGCTCGAAGCCAGCGCCCAGGCCGCCGACTGTGTGCCCGTCAAGGCGACCGACCCGCTGTATATCCTGTACACCTCAGGTACCACGGGCAAGCCCAAGGGCGTGGTGCGCGATACGGGTGGTTACGCCGTGGCGTTGCACTACTCCATGGAGGCCATTTACGACCTGGCGCCGGGCGACGTGATGTTCACGGCTTCTGATGTGGGGTGGGTCGTCGGGCACTCCTATATCGTCTATGCGCCGCTGCTGCGTGGCTGCACCACGGTGGTGTACGAAGGCAAGCCCGTGCGCACGCCGGATGCCGGGGCGTTCTGGCGGCTGATCGAGGAGTATGGCGTCAAGAGCTTCTTTACGGCGCCTACGGCGTTCCGGGCCATCAAGAAAGAGGACCCGGACGCCAAGCGACTCTCGCAATACGATATCAGCAGCCTGAAACATCTGTATGTGGCGGGGGAGCGGCTAGATCCCCCCACGTTCCATTGGCTGGATGACCTGCTGGACGTGCCGGTGATCGATCACTGGTGGCAAACCGAAACCGGCTGGCCAATTGCCGCCAACTTGCCCGGCATCGAAACCGTGCCCACCAAGGCCGGTTCGGCCACATATCCCGTGCCCGGCTTCGACGTACGCATTCTGGATCGCGACGGTGAGCAGGCCGAGTCCATGCAGCAGGGCAGCGTGGTGATCAAGCAGCCGTTGCCTCCAGGTTGCCTGATCGGCGTATGGCGGGACCCGCAGCGTTTCCACAGCGCCTACATGGCAGCTTTCCCAGGTTTTTACCTCACCGGAGATGGCGGCTATTTCGATGAGGAGGGCTACCTGTTCATCATGGGGCGCACCGATGACGTGATCAATGTGGCGGGGCATCGCCTCTCCACCGGTGAAATGGAGGAAGTGGTGGGTGCCCACCCGGCGGTGGCCGAATGCGCGGTGATTGGCATTCATGACGAGTTGAAAGGGCAGCTCCCGATAGGACTGGTCATCCCCAAGGATGGCTTCCAGGGCGACGAAGCGACGCTGGAAGCCGAGCTGATCGAGCGAGTGCGTGAACATATCGGCCCGATTGCCTGCTTCAAGCAGGTGCTGGTGGTCAATCGGCTACCGAAAACCCGTTCGGGCAAGATATTGCGCAAGCTGCTGCGCAATATCGCCGATGGCAAGTCCTACGGTATTCCATCGACCATCGATGACCCCACCAGTCTCGATGACGTGCATGAAGCCATGTGCCAGCGTCAGATCGGTGCCGCTGAGCAAGCGAAGCCGCAGCAGGACTGAAACCAGGTTGGCCGCCCGGATAGCCTGGGCGGCTTTCATTACCAGCGAGAAGGCGTATAATGCGCGCCCCAGTAGCGTCATTACGCTGTTCACGAGGGTTCCCTAACCCCTCTTGCCACCAAAAAAAGGTCTCGCTCCATGTTTGCGCTCACCGATCTTCAGCATCGCCGTTGCCTGACGGTAATGGTCCTTTTCCATATTGCCATCATTGCCGCCAGCAACTATCTGGTGCAGCTTCCCTTTACGCTGTTCGGCTTTCACACCACCTGGGGAGCCTTCAGCTTTCCGTTCATCTTTCTGGCCACCGACCTGACCGTGCGCCTGTTTGGTAAAGGGCCTGCACGCACTATCGTATTACGGGTCATGTTTCCCGCGCTGCTGGTATCCTATGTGGTGTCGGTAGTGTTTCCCCGTGGCAGTTTCGCGGGCCTGGAAGCGCTGGGCGAGTGGAACCTGTTCGTGGCGCGGATTGCCCTGGCCAGCTTCCTGGCCTACGTGCTGGGCCAATTGCTGGATGTGCAGGTCTTTGACCGGTTGCGCCAATGGGCCTGGTGGGTAGCGCCGGTCTGCTCCACCATCCTGGGTAACCTGGCGGATACCTTTGCCTTTTTTGCGACCGCCTTTTACAACAGCCCCGATCCGTTCATGGCCGCCCATTGGGTGGAAATTGCCACGGTGGATTACGTCATCAAACTGGCGATCAGCCTGTTGTTCTTCCTGCCGCTGTACGGCTTATTGCTGGCGTGGCTGACGCGCAGGCTGGTGGTATGGACCGGCCAGACAGACGCCGAACCACGCACCGCTTAATCATCAAGGAGCCCCCATGACCGAACAGGCCACTGTCGACCTGCACGTGATCGATCTGCCCGCCGAGGTGGAAGCACCTGAGCAAGCGCCGCTGATCGTCATTCATGGATTGTTGGGAAGTGCCGACAACTGGCGCTCGCATCTCAAGGTGTGGCAGCGCAAGCGCCGGGTGGTGGCGGTGGATCTGCGCAATCATGGCCGCTCGCCCCATGCCGAAGGCATGCGCTACACCGCCATGAGCGATGACGTGCTGGCCGTGATGGACAAGCTCTCCATCGAGGATGCGCATATTCTTGGCCACTCCATGGGCGGAAAAGTGGCCATGACGCTGGCTCGGCAAGCCCCCGAGCGCTGCCTGTCGCTGATGGTGGCTGACATCGCTCCGGTGGCCTACCAGCATGGTCATGACGATGTGTTCGCGGCGCTGAATCGCGTCAGAGACGCCAAGCCTGCCAACCGCCGAGAAGCCGATGCGCTATTGGCGGAGCATGTCAGCGAGCGGCCCACGCGCCTGTTCCTGGCCACCAACCTGGTACGAGACGAGCAGGGGGGGATGAGCATTCGCGTGGGTCTGGACGAAATTCAGCGTGGCTATGAGCACATCATCGGTGAGCCGGAAGGAGAGGCTGCCTACGAGGGGCCAACGCTGGTGCTGCGTGGGGCCAACTCTCACTACGTGACGGATGAGATGCTGCCCAGGCTACGCGAAGTGCTGCCACGGGCCCGCCTGGTGACGCTGAAGAATGCTGGGCATTGGCTGCATGCCGACCAGCCCGAAGCGTTTCAGCAGGGGGTCGACGCTTTTATTGCGGCGCACTCCTGACGCTGGCCCACTCAATCCAACCACCAATCCAGCCACTCAACCCAGCGGCTCGATCGACAGCCCGTGCTGATCGGCGTCGCGGATGAAGCGGTTGAGAATGCGGTAGGTATCCATATCGAACTGCCCGGCAGGTGTTTTCAACGCCAGCGCCGCCTGCCGCGATGGGGCGCTGCCCAGATAGCACCAGTGATCGATCAAGTGATAGGCCGCCGGACCCGTGGGGCAGCTCTGTTCGCGCAGAATGATGCGGCCAGGCCACGGCCAGGCGCTGATCTGCAGGCCCGCCAGCGCTTGCTGGGCACGCAGCGTGTGTGCCTCTCGTGTTTCCTCGCCGCAACACGCCCCCCGGCATCGCCCCAGCTGGTGGGCAAAGCAGCGCCCCTTGCCCTTTTCCAGCCCCAATACCTGCGGGCAGAGCTGATGTGCTTCGGCCAAGTGGCGAAGTGCCTCCTTGGCTTCCTTGGCGCTGCGGAACAGGCCAAACAGCTTCCCCGGCTGAGGTTGCCCCAGCAGCTTGCCATTGGCCAGCGTGGGCTGCGCCGCATCGTCCGGCCAGTACCAGGTGTGTAGCTTGCCCTGGCGGCGTAGCTGTCGGTTCATGATGGGCATCAACTGCTTTACCAGCTGCGCTTCTCGCAGTTGGGCGCTCAGATCGCCTGCCGTTTCCTCCCATTCCACGTGCTGGATCTGCTGGGCCAGGCGCATTTCCTTGTCATCCTGATGATCACGCTGGAAGTGGCCGAGCACCCGCAAGCGCAGGTTGACGCTCTTTCCCACATAGAGCGGCAGGCGGTTGTGCCCATAAAACAGGTAGACGCCCGGTGCTTCCGGCAGCCCCGCCAGCTGCTCGCTGGGAAGGTGCGCGGGCAGGCTGCGGTGACGCTGCTCGTCAGCCAACGCCGCCTGCCAGGTCGGTGCATCGAACCGCTGTTGCCAGGTTTGCCAAAGGCCCCACAGGGCTTGCGCATCCTCTTCGGCTCGGTGGGCGTTGGTTCTGGGAACGTCGTAATGGGCCAGCAATGCCGTCAGATTGTGCTTGGCCAGCTGCGGTGCCAGTCGCCGGGCAAGGCGCAGGGTGCAGATCACCCTGGGTCGGTAAGCAATTCCAGCGCGTTTGAACTCGTTGCGCAGGAAGCCTGCATCGAAGCGAGCGTTGTGCGCCACCAGCGTGTCACGCCCCAACCACCCGTTGAGCTCCTCGGCAATGCAAGCAAAGGTGGGCGCCTCCCTGAGCATTGCATCGTCGATTCCTGTCAGTCGGCTGATATGGGCCGGTACTCCCGTTGTGGGCTGAATCAGGCTGACCCAGCGCTCCACGACGTGACCGCCGTTGATTTTCAAGGCGGCAATTTCCGTGATGCGGTCACGGGTAGCGCGTGTGCCGGTGGTTTCTATGTCGATGAAAATCAGTGGCGTATCGTTCATGCGGCTCCCGCCTGGGCGCGCTTATGGCTCGGCCAGGGTATGCGGATTGAGTGCCAGCCGGGAGGCAGGCAGCGTGGCGTCTATCGTGCCGGAGGCCAGCAGGTAACGTTCGAAGGCGCTGTAACGACGCTCATCCAAAGCGGCCGGGCTCAGCGCCAAGCGGCGCACGATATTTGCCCAGGCGCCCTGGTTGACCGGGTTGTCGAGCACTGGCTGAGTGTTGATCACCAGTTGCCAGGCCTCATCGGGGTGGTCGACGATCCAGTTGCTGGCTTCTTCCAGGGCCGTCACCAGGCGCGACCAGGTGGCTGCACGCCGCGCGACAGAATCGCTGTTGGCCAGCAGGATCAGGCCGTCATGGCGGGGAATGTCAAGCGCTTGATAACGCACCGTGTGGGTGACGATACCGTCTGAGGCCAGCTCTTCCGGCAGGGTCAGATAAAAGCCGTCGGCAATGGCGTCGACGCGCCCCTCGCGCAGGGCGCCGGCCGCATCGAAGTGGACGTTTTCGGCGGGCGAAAATTCATCGATTTGCCGCAGCGACAGGGGCACCAGCGGTTCCGCCAGCAGGTCGCGCCCTTCGCGGGTCGAAAAGCCATAGTGGACTCTGCCCAATCCCTGGAGGGGGTCGGGCGAAGTGGCGGTGCCTGCCACGACCACGGCATTCAACGGGGTTTCGACCAGCGTGGCAATCCGTACGATGGGGGCACCATCATGCACACTCAGGTGTAGCAGCGGCTGGCGCGACAGCGCCAGGTCTACCTCGCCGGCCGCCAGCAGCTTGATGGCGATAGCCGGGTCGGCGGGCGTCTGCAGCTCCACCTCCAGCCCTTGTAGGGCAAATAGCCCGCGCTCCCTGGCAACGATCAGGGGGGCATGCTGGGGGCTCAGGTACCAATCCAGCATCAGGCTGAGACGCTTCATGGGCGGTGGGTCCAGAGGAGGCGGTGGTACCAGCGCCATACTGGGAGCATCGTCTTCACTGGATGCTTGTTCCGGGGAAGATGTCTCAGGCTTGTCGCTTCCGACGGGCGCCGCTTCTACCTCGGGGGGGGGAGTGCTTGGCCACAGCCCTTCAGGCAGCACCAGATCACTTTCAAGCTGCAAGGGCGCGGAGCGAGTGTCGGGTGTTTCTGTATCATTTGCGTAAGTGGCTGAAATTGAAAATAATAAAAAAAACGCTAAGACTAGGGTAAGTATGGAACGGGCACGCAATAATGCGTTCAACATAACCTGAACTCCAGAGGGTACGACGGCGGAGTTTAGCTGTCTGGGGAAGTCTCTGGCTAGCCCTGGGGCCATCTGGCCAACTCGCCCAGTAAAATTCGCTTGGACATGCAATAATAGAAAGGCATTGATGTAGAGACGGAGACTCATGGACACTATTAATACCTTCTTTCTGGTAGGCGGTACCCTCATGGCGCTTAGCATTCTAGCGAGCCGCTTGTCCTCCATGATGGGCGTACCGCTGCTGCTGATCTTCCTGGGGCTGGGAATGCTGGCCGGGGAGGAGGGCTTATTGGGTCTCGAGTTCGATGACTACTCCATGGCCTTCATCATCGGCCATCTGGCGCTGGCCATGATTCTGCTGGATGGTGGGTTGCGTACACGACTCAAGACGTTTCGCGTAGGGTTTCGTCCAGCCCTTTCGCTGGCAACGCTGGGGGTGTTCATCACCAGCGCCATCGTGGGCGTTATCGCCATGTGGGTCTTCGACCTCACCTTGATTCAGGGGCTGCTGGTGGGGGCTATTGTCGGCTCCACCGACGCGGCGGCCGTGTTCTCGATGCTCAGTGGCCGTGGGGTAAACCTCAACGAGCGGGTTGGGGCAACGTTGGAGATCGAGTCAGGCACCAACGACCCGATGGCGATTTTCCTGACGCTGATGCTGGTCGAGATGCTGGTGGGGGATATTGGTGGCATCAGCGAGACGCTGCTGTTTTTCGTTTCTCAGTTCGGCATCGGCCTGCTGGTGGGCGTGGCGGGCGGCTGGGGCAGCGCCAAGTTGTTGCGCTGGCTGGACCTGGCGCCAGGCCTCTACTCCATGCTGGCGCTTGCCTTGGGGTTCAGTGTCTTTGGCCTTACCAGCGTGCTGGGCGGCAGTGGCTTCCTGGCCATTTACCTGGCTGGGCTGATGATCGGCAATCAGCCAGGCAGGCACCTCAACTTTATTCTACCGGTGCATGACGGGCTGGCCTGGTTAAGCCAGATTGGCCTGTTTCTGGTGCTGGGCCTGCTGGTCGTGCCCAGCCAGCTCTGGGAAGTGGCGTTGCCGGCCAGTTTAGTGGCGTTGGCATTGATCTTTGTCGCGCGGCCGCTGGCGGTACTGATCACCATCAAGCCGTTTTTCAAGTTCCGCTGGCGCGAGACCTTCTTTATTGCCTGGGTTGGCTTGCGGGGTGCCGTGCCTATCGTGCTGGCCATTTTCCCGGTTATTGGCGGCGTCGAAAATGCTTCGCTTTACTTCAACGTGGCCTTCGCCGTGGTGTTGATGTCGCTGCTGATTCAAGGCGGTTCGCTCAATCTGGTGGCCCGCTGGTTGAAGGTGCAGGTGCCTGTGGGCACCACGCCCAATCGGCGCGGCCCGTTGGGCATCCTGCCGGAAAACGATTTTGAAATGTTCGTCTACACGGTGGAAAACCAGGACCTGGACGATGTGCCTATCCGGCTGCTGCGGTTTCCCTCCGGCGCCTTGATCTCGTCGCTGTTCCGCAACCACGTCATGCTCCACCCCAAAGGCAGCACCCGATTGAAGCTGGGGGATGTGATCTGCGTGATTGGTCGCAGTGAAGACCTGGTGGCCCTGAATCGCTTGTTCAATGGCGATGCCAAGCTCAAGCAGGAGCGGGCGTTCTTCGGTACCTTTACCCTGGACGGCACCGCTCAGATGCAAGACATCGCCCAGGCCTACGGCCTGACCCTGAGCCCCGGCGAGCAGGAGATGACCCTGGCCGAGTTCGTCTCCCTGCGGGTAGGCGGCCACCCGGTGGTGGGGGACGACGTGGACTGGCACGGCATTCACTGGGTGGTCAGCGAGATGGAAGGCGGCGACATTACCCGAGTAGGCTTAAGACTCTACTAATTGATTCAAAAGGCGTTGACTTCCAAGGGAAAGCTGTTATTATACGCACCCATAAGCCGGAGGGATGGCAGAGCGGTTGAATGCACCGGTCTTGAAAACCGGCATAGGTTAATAGCCTATCCAGGGTTCGAATCCCTGTCCCTCCGCCACTTATTTGAAAAAGCTCCTGATTCGTCAGGGGCTTTTTTTATGCGTGTGATTTGGCCGAGAATGTATTTATCTCCATCTGTATTCGTTGCCAGCGCTACTTAAAGGGACGCTATCGTCAGGGCGCCTGCCTGCCTGCCTGCCTGCCTGCTTGATACCATGGATATGTATCAGGTGGGCCTTGTCGATTAACCAGTACCTGTCAACGCGGGGTTTATCTTGCTGCTGATGAGCAACATGCCTATAATAGATTTCAACAACACCCCCCAAGCCTATCCTGCAGCGCGCTGCGGTGATGCTCAAACTGGGGGGTTACTATTTTGGGGCTTCCAAAATGTACTATGACAAGCCTCCTATCCCTATTGAGCAGCAAGTGTCGCTACTCCGCAAGCGGGGCATGAATGTGCCAGATACCGCTCGTGCCGAGCATTACCTCACGCATATTGGCTATTACCGCTTAAGCGCTTACTGGTTGCCTTTTGAAGAGCCTAATGCGCTCGCTGACGTTGGGCGTACCCACCGTTTCGTTGCTGGTACCTCGTTTGATGATGTGCTCCAGCATTATATATTTGACCGTGAGTTACGTCTGATTTGTATTGAAGCCTTGGAGCGGGTGGAAGTCTCCCTGCGCTCGTTATGGGTGAATGCATTTGCTCTTCAAAAAGGACCGCATGCGTATTTGGATGCTCAGTACTTTCATTGTCCTTACAAACACGCCAAGCAGGTGGCCAGAGCAGCCAACGATCTACAAGACAATGAAGAGGCGTTTGTAAAGCACTATCGCCAGAAGTATCGTGGGGCTGGATTGCCCCCTATCTGGATCATGGCGGAAACACTGACATTTGGAGCGCTATCGCAGTGGGTTGAACTCACCATGCCTACAGAAATTAAAAAGGTAGTGATTCAGCAGCTTGATCTACCGACCATCGAAATAGCCAAAGGCATTTTTCATAACCTCAGTCAGCTGCGTAATGTGTGTGCCCATCATGCACGCTTATGGAACCGTCGCTTCTCGAAAAAATATCCCCACATCCGTAGGATGCCGCTTCTCTTGCATCCAGAAACACCCGGTGAACAGGCCCGTTACATCTATAACCATTTCGTGATGCTTGGCCACCTGATGGTGGTAATCAATCCTGGAACATCCTGGCCGCGGCGGTTGTATAGCCTTCTAGAAAAGCAGACCGAAGCCACCCACGTAGCGATGCACCTTCCCGATCACTGGCGGACAGCACTGGCTGCCACTGGCCCGAAGGGCAGTTTCAAGTGATCAATCCGCCCTCGAAGGCTATTTCCGAAGCGCCACCAGATAGCTTATGTTGTTAAATCAACCAACAGGATGGTGACTCTATGAAACGGATATTAGCGGTAGCGATGACGATGGCCATGGCGGGCGTTGCTTTTGCAGACCCGACCATCGACGCTTCCAACCCGCGATACTTTGACCGGTCCCTCGATGAAATTCGTGCTTCACTGGATGACAGCGAGGCTGAACGCTTCGACGAGGCCGTGAATACGCTGCTGATGCGCCGTTCCCAGCAGGGGCTGACCATCGTTCAGCTCAGTGAACTACGTGATGACGAGCTGGAAGCCCTCGCGACCGAGGCCCGGCGCAGTTTGCACGGGTTGAGTGGGCCGCAAGTGCTGGCCCTGGCAGGGAACTTGCCCGAGAAAGACAAGGAAGGCCATGAGCTGGAAGAGCCCATTGCTCAAGAAATGCTGAGCCGGTTCGTGGTGGAAAGTGCCGAGTATCGGTTAAGCGATGAAGGGGGTTCTGGCAGCACGCCGGTGATCGAACTTCGAGTTACCAACAATACGGGCGAACCGGTGGCACAGGCCCATTTTCGAGGCGTACTGCAAAGCCCGGGGCGGTCGACGCCTTGGGTGGATGAAACCTTCTTCTATACCATTTCCGGGGGCATCGAGCCTGGTGAAACGCTGGAGTGGAGCCTGGCCCCGGATAGCACCGGAGCATGGGGGAATCCGTCGATCAGCGACGATGCGCAGCTGAGTATCGAGGTTCTGCGCCTGGATGGCCCCACCGGTGACATGCTGTGGGAAAGGCCTTGAGAAAGCGCCTGACATGACGCATCAACACCCGCCAAGGCGGGTGTTGATCGAGGTATCACTTGCGCAGGAGCGCACCATGGATAAAGTGTTTGCCTGGGACCATCGCCGAGAGCGGGTGGTTTATCGAATACCAGGGCATCGTCATGATGATGGACGAGAGGATAGCGACCTGTCGCCCGTGTGGCTGGCTGCTCAGCCCGACGATTTGCCGGAAGGCGTGGCCGTGGAAGACCTGCGCAAGGTCGACGTGGATGAGTAGCCTTATGGCTGCTCGTCGTGTGTTTGCTCGTTGAGAGTATTGGCCACATCGTCGGCTTCGGGCTTGGTGGCGCCTCGGTGGCGAACCAGCTCGCCATCGCGTTCGTTTTCATCCCTCGTGTCGACCACCCACCACTCGGGCTGGTCGTCGATTTCGGCACCTTCCTTTACTGCACGGTAGACGGCAAAACGTTCCATAATCCTCTCCTTGGTCATGATGGGTACGTTAACCCTAGCGCATATCGGCAGCGGTTGCCGAAAGTTTGTTAAGCTTATCGGCCACTTGAGCGTGTAACAGGAGCCCTGCCTGTGTTTCAGCCGTCCCGCTGGCTGGTCAATGGCCATCTTCAAACTGTGTATAGCCCGCTGTTACGTCGCCGTGCGGCCCTGTCGCGCCACCGTGAACGCCTGACCCTGCAGGATGGGGATTTCATCGACCTGGATTGGTATGGGCCTGAAGGGCCACAGGTGCCTTGTGCTTTGTTGCTGCATGGTCTGACGGGCAGTGCTTCTTCTCACTATATCGTTGGCCAGCAGCTGGCCTTGGCGGCCATGGGCTGGCAAAGCGTTGCGGTGAACTGGCGTGGCTGCTCAGGTGAGCCGAATCACCGAGCCCGAGGGTATCACTCCGGGGCCAGCGAGGATCTGGCCGATATCGTAGCCCAACTGGTGGCACGGGCGCCGCAGAAACCGCTGGCCGCCGTCGGTTACTCCTTGGGTGGCAATGTGTTGCTGAAGTACCTGGGAGAAACCGGCGAGCAGTGCCCTTTACAGGCTGCTGTGGCGGTGTCGGTTCCCTTTCGGCTCGACCACTGTGCCGACCGTATCAGCCAGGGGGCGTCCAAGGTGTATCAGGCGCGCTTTCTGCGTGACCTGCGCCGCTACGTGGAGAACAAGCGTCACGCGTTCGAAGCCCAGGGCCGCGAGGAAGAGTTGGCACGTTTGAGCGCTTTGCAAAGTCTGGAGGGAATGCGCACCTTCTGGGACTTCGATGGTCGCGTGACGGCGCCTTTGCATGGGTTTGCCAGTGCGGCCGAGTATTATCGGCGTTGTAGCAGTGCTTACTTCATTGGCAGCATCGCAAGACCCACGCTGGTGATTCATTCGTCGGATGACCCTTTCGTTTATCCTCATAGCGTGCCGCCGAGCGGTGAGTGGGCGTCTTGCGTCACGCTGGAGCTGCATGCACAGGGGGGCCATGTGGGATTTATCGAAGGCACGCCATGGCGGCCACGCTATTATCTCGAACACCGCGTGCCACACTGGCTCGCTGCACAAATAGCCGTACACGGCGCCGTGTCCTGATCACTTGAATAGGCAAGTCGAGGTTATTCATGTCTGCATTTCTGAAGCGGTTGAACGAGGTCGGATCACCCCGCATTGGCCTGGGCTGCATGAACCTGTCCCATGGGTATGGCCAACGCGTATCGGACGCCGAGGCCATCCGTGCCCTGGAAGAAGCCTTCGAGATGGGATATCGCCATTTCGATACCGCCACGCTGTATGGCGGTACGGCCAACGAGCGGCTGCTGGGGAGCGCCCTGGCCAACAAACGTCACGCGCTGCTGCTGGCCAGTAAAGGCGGAATGGCCATGGACATGGAGCGCGGCCAGCGGGTGATCGACGGTCGCCCCGATACCTTGCGCAGACAGTGTGAAGAGAGCTTGGCGCGCCTGAAAACCGATCATGTCGATATCTACTACTTGCATCGCCTTGACCGTCAGGTGCCGATCGAAGAGAGCGTGGGCGCGCTGGGGCGCCTGGTAGAGGAGGGCAAGCTGGGCGCGGTGGGGCTATCGGAGATTTCAGCAGCGACGTTACGCAGGGCTCATGCCGAGTACCCCATTGCGGCCGTTCAGTCCGAGTATTCGCTGTGGACCCGCAACCCCGAAATTGCCCTCAAGCAGGCCTGTGAAGCGCTTGGAGTGACGTTGGTAGCCTTCAGCCCCCTGGGCAGAGGCTTCCTGACGGGAACGATGGACACGCATACGACGTTCCCTCAGGGCGACATGCGGGCCAATATGCCACGCTTCACGGGCGATAACCTGGTGCAGAACGTACAAGCACTGGCTGATGTCAAGGCGCTGGCCGCACGCCAAGGGTGGACGCCTGCCCAGTTGGCGCTGGCCTGGGTCTGTGCACAGGGGGAGAACGTCGTACCGATACCGGGCAGCTGTTCTACCCAGCACATGCGTGAGAACCTGGCGGCAGAGAACCTTCGCCTCGATGCGGATGTATTGGTCAGCCTCCGCCAGATGATGGGCCCAGAGACGGTAGCAGGCAGCCGTTACAGCGATGCACAGCAGGCGGATATCGATACCGAAGAGTTCTGATGCGCCTGGGTCATTTTATTTTTTCGGTGCCGTTGCATTCTTTCAGCATTTGGCTAACATCCAAATTATGCTAACAGGCTGTTAGCCCCCTAAGGAATACCGCCATGTTGAAAGGTCTGATTATCTGCTTCGCTGTACTGTTTGCCCAATTGGCGGTACTGAACGTGATCGATGCGCGTCTCTACAATGCTCAGGATGCCCGCCAGTCTGCTTCTACCGTGGTGACACCGCATCGGGATGAAGAGGGCGATAGCGAATCGTCCGTGTAAGGGGCAGCGTTGTTCGTTGACCGTGGCTGGATAAAAAACGACGGCAGCTTTCAAAGCTGCCGTCGTTTTTTTGGGTGCTGATCAAAGCATCTCTGCCAGCCACTGTTGAAACGTGGCCCAGGACTGCTGGTCGGCGCGTTCGTGATAGCGGTCGCTGCCGAATACGCTGAAGGCGTGCGGCGCACCAGAGTAGATGCCAATCTCGTAGGTAACGCCTGCGGCTTCGAGCTCCGTTGCCAGGGTGGCGACATCCTCCAGGCTCACCGCATCATCGGCGCCACCGTGGGCGATATAGATGGGTGCCGTATCGGCTGCGTATGCCTGGCCTTCAGGAGTGTCCAGGCCGCCGTGAAAGCTGGTATAGGCCGCGATGTCATCCGCCTCGCCTGAACGGGCCATTTCCAGCGCGACGGCGCCGCCAAAGCAGTACCCCATGATCACGCTGCGTGAAGCGGCGCCTATCTCACGGGCATGGGCAAGGCCTGCCAGGGTCAATTGACGCATGCGCTCGCGGTCTTCATAGAGTGCTCGCGTGGCAGCCTGTTTGTCTTCGATGGCCTGGGGGCGATTGCCTTCACCGAACAGGTCGACGGCAAACGCATCGTAACCCTCCTCGGCCAGCATGTCGGCGCGCTGGCGCTCATAGTCATCCAGGCCGTCCCAGTCATGGACGATGATGACACTACCTTTCGGGTTGTCACCGCCAGAGACGAAGTAACCGCTGAAGGACTCACCATCGACCTCATAGCGTGTGTCTTCGCCCTGCGGGGTAAAGCCATGGGCGGCCGTCGCCAAGGCGAAACAACCTACGGAAGAGATGATGACAGGGATCTTGTGGCGCATTGTCGTGTCCAATGTATGTCGGGAAATATCAGCATAGTTGAATCGCCGCTCGAGGCGACAACGCAAGACACTCGTTGCGTTTAAAGACAAAAACTTGCGTCTGGAACCTGAGGACGGCATTCTTGTCCGTTGTGAGTATGACCATATAGGGAGCACTGATAATGGCTTTTAACGATTCCAACCTGGCGAGAGCACAGACCACCACGGTCAGTGGTGCCAGTGCCAACAAGGTTCTGCGAAACACCTACGCGCTGCTGGCGATGACGCTACTGTTCTCTGCCGTCATGGCAGGGGTGTCTGTGGCCATGGGCATTCAGCAGCTGAACATTTTCGTGTTCTTCATCGGCGCCTACGGCCTGATGTTCCTGGTGCACAAGACTGCCAATTCAGCCGCAGGCCTGTTGGCAACCTTCGCGTTCACCGGTTTCATGGGCTTTACGCTGGGCCCCATCATCTCGGCCTACCTGACACTGCCCAACGGTGGCGCGCTGATCATGAACGCGCTGGCCATGACGGGGCTGACGTTCATCGGTCTGTCGGCCGTTGCGTTGACCACCAAGAAAGACTTCAGCTTCCTGGGCAACTTCCTGCTGGCTGGCGCGATCGTGCTGGTGCTGGCCATGGTCGCCGGGCTGATCTTCAACATTCCCGCGCTTTCCTTGATGGTGTCCGCGGGCTTTGTGCTGTTCGCTTCGGCGGCAATCCTGTACCAAACCAGTGAGATCGTTCACCGGGCTGGCGAAACCAACTACATTCTGGCGACCGTCACTCTCTACGTATCGATCTACAACCTGTTCATCAGCCTGCTGTCCATTCTGGGCATCATGAGCAACGATTGATGTAGCAGGGATGCTCACTGAATGAGAGCATCATGCAAGTACCAACAGACCCTACCCAGTAGGGTCTGTTTTTTTGGCTTCGCTAAAACGAGAGGTGAGCCATGCAGTATGGCCTGTTAGTGATGGGCGCTCCGTATTCAAGTGCCGCTCCTCATTCAGCGCTGCGCTTTGCCCATCAGGTCATTGCGAGTGGGCATCGGGTTACCGGTGTGTTCTTCTACCGCGATGGCGTTCACAATGCGTCGTCGTTGATGACGCCGCCCCAGGATGAGCTCAACCTGCGCGAGGCGTGGGTTGAGCTCCATCATACCCACGGTGTGATGCTCGATGTATGCGTGGCGGCGGCCTTGCGTCGGGGGTTGCTCGATGAGTCCGAGGCGAAACGCCATGGCAAGAGCGTGGCCAACCTGGAGGCTCCGTTCTCGCTGACCGGGCTTGGCCAGCTTTTAACGTTACAGCAGCAGTGTGATCGCTTGATCACCTTTGCCTAGGGAGCGTTAACAATTAGGCCAGCCATATGACGGCGGATACAAGGTTGAGTAGCGACTGGTAGTTTCTCGCCAGTCGCTCATAGCGTGTTGCCAGCCGCCTG